>CAZAIS010000245.1:0-4679 GCA_964485255.1 uncultured Acidimicrobiales bacterium
GCCTGCGTGCGTGCCTGGAGACGGGCGTCCGCGGTATTCGAGCACGCCAAACGCACGAGATTTTGAAGAGAAAAATCGCAGGCCTTCAACCCCCGTGTTCCAGGACGACTTAACTTTCTAGACCTGACCCCCAAAAGTTAAGTTGACAGAGTGTGACGCGGCACAATAGAATCTCTTGTATTCTTGTATATACAAGTATGGTATGAACGGGAGGTTTTATGGCAGCCGGCAGCATCGATACGGATTCCTTCACCCCCGCATACTTCCAGCTCGCCCGGAAGCTCCACGGCGAGATAATGAGCGGCGAACTCCGCCCCGGCGACCGCGTCCCCAGCGAGAACGAGTTGAGCGAGCGCTACGGCTTGAGCCGCATGACCGCCAGGAAAGCCATAACCCTGCTCACCGACGAGGGACTCGTCCGCAGGGAGAAAGGCAAAGGCACCTTCGTCAGCAGCCCGAGGGTCGACGGTGGCATCTTCCTGATCCCCGATTTCCACGAGGAGATGCGGCGGCAAGGCCTTTCGACCCGGTCCACCATCCTCTCGGTGAAAGCCGTGGCGGCGGGCGGGGTCCCGGCCGGCAGACTTGGTATCGACGAGGGCGGCAAGGTCATCCTGCTGGAGCGCCTGCTGGAAGGAGACGGGGAGCCGCTTGTTTTCGAGCGGAAGTACATTCTCCCCGATCGCTCCCACCCTCTCCTCGAGGCCGAGATAGGGCACGGCTCGATCGACGAACTGTTTGCCGACGTCCCGGAGATGGCGCCCGTGCGGGCCGAACTCAACCTGTCCGTGACCGTCCTTACCGCGCGCGAGGCCAGGCTGCTGGACAGCAGAAAAGGAGCGCCCGCGTTTCGCATGGAGCAGCTCGTCTACGCGGTCAACAACAGGAAAGTGATGTACGGATGGATGATATACAGGGGCGACAGGTTCAACTTCGATTCGTCCAGCCGCTTCCAGTGAGGTGACCGGTGGACGGCTCATGGCGGCTCGCGGAAGCAATGGGAGACCTCGAGGAGGATGACGTCCTGGCGCTCGTTGATGAAATGCTGGCCGCGGGCGCCGAGCCCCTGGAGATCATCGGGTTGTGTACGGAGGGGCTTCAGATCGTAGGCGAGAAATACAAGAACCGCGAGTACTTCCTGAGCGGCCTGATCATCTCGGACGATATCTTCCGCCAGGTAATGGAGCGGCTCGACCGCCGGGAGTGCTTCAAGCCCGTGACCGCCCTCGAAAGCCTTGGCAAGGTGGTCCTCGGCGTTCCCCTGGGTGACGTCCATGACATCGGCAAGGAAGTGGTGCACACGCTGCTGCGCTATTCGGGGTTCGACGTCGTGGACCTCGGCGTGAGCGTCAAGCCGTCCGAGTTCATGGAGGCGACTCTCGAGTACGGCGCCGAGATCGTAGGCATCAGCACCCTTATAACCGTCGCCTACGAATCCCTCCGTGAGACTGTTGTCGCGTTCGAGCGCGCCGGGCTGCGTCCCGGGATAAAGATAATGCTCGGGGGCGGTGCCGTCTCAGAGCGCGTTTGTGAATACGTCGGGGCGGATGCCTGGAGTCTTGACGCCTCCGACGCGGTGAAGTTCGCGAGATTTTTTACGGGAAGGAGTGGTCCGGATGAGCGACAGCATCGCCGCTTTGATCGCGGCAGTGGACGAGGAAAAGACACTGGAGGCCGTGCGCGGGGCTCTGGGTGAAGGCGCCGATCCCCTGGCCCTCGTGGAGGCTTTACGTGAAGGGATGTCCACGGTGGGCGCCCGGTTCGAGGCAAGGGAGTATTTCCTGCCCGACCTCATCCTCTCCGCGGAGATCTTTAAAGGAGCGATCGCCCTTGTCGAACCCCACTTGAAGAGAGAGGACATGACCACTAAGGGGACCGTGGTCATCGGGACCGTGCGCGGCGACATCCATGACATCGGCAAGGATATCGTGGCCACGATGCTCAAGTGCAACGGCTACGATGTGCGTGACCTCGGTGTGGACGTATCTCCACAGGCCTTCGCGGAGACGGCAGGTGAGTCGGGGGCCGGGCTGGTGGCGATGTCCGGCCTGCTCACCCTCGCCTTCGACTCAATGAAGGACACCGTGAACGCCCTCGCCGAGGCGGGCCTGCGGGAACGGCTCGGAGTAATCATAGGGGGCGGCCCGGTTAACGAGAGCGTCCTGGATCACTGCGGCGCTGACGCCTTCGGAAAGGACCCGGCGGCGGCGGTGCGGCTGGCCGATACGTTCATGAAGGAGGGATAAGCCCGATGAAGATAACGAAAAAGATACACGCGAAGGACACCATGACCTCGGAGGAACGACTCCAGAGGGCCATCAACGTGCAGGTCCCCGACCGCGTACCGGTAGCTCCCCTCGTTTACTACTTCAACTCGTTCTACAACAACATTCCCTACACGTCCCTCTACGACCACAAGGTGTATTTCGAGGGCCTCACCAAGATGTTCGACGACCTCGGGCCCTGGGACATCGATTACCGCATCAACGTGTACCGGCCCGAGGTCTTTTCGATGCTGATGCCCATGAAGATGCTCGAGCCGGGAAGGGAGCTTCCCCCCGATGTCATCCGGCAGTTCGTGGAAGAGGAGATCATGACCGTCGAGGACTACTCGTGGTTGATCGAGATCGGCGAGAAATACCCGCGCATTGCCTATCCACTCTTCCTCGGGAGGATAATGCCAAGGCTCTGGGACACCATTCCCGAAGGCTGGAAGGCCTACCCAACGCTGTTCAACATCATCGCCAGAACCATGGCCGTCTGGTATGTGGAAATGCACAAATGGGCCAGGAGGGGGGTCACCAATCTCTACCCCCTCGGACTCGAAGCCGCCTTCGACACTTTCTCCATGACCCGGGGGATAATAAGCTTCATCAGGGACTCGGTGAAATATCCCGATGAGATAGCCGGGGCAAGTGCCGCGCTCACCGATTCCCTTGTTCTCATCGCGAAGCTATATTGCGGGTTGACCGGGGTGAAGCGGTTCATACTGGCGCTTCATCGAAGCTCAAATGACTTCGTATCGCCGGACAACTTCCGGAAACTCGCGCTGCCCGCGTTGAACGATATCCTTACCAGGCTGTCGGGACTCGGGATTGACTGCTTCCTTCACTGCGACGGCAACTGGGACTACAACCTGGAGGCCATGCGCGAGCTCCCGGCGGGCAGGGTCGTAATGCAATGCGACGGAGCCTCGGACATCTTCAAGGCCAAGGAAGTGGTCGGGGACCGTATATGCATCATGGGCGACGTACCCGCCGACCTGCTCGTCCTGGGCTCGACATCTGAAGTGGATGAGTACTGCCACCGTCTGATCGAGGAGGTCGGCAAGGGCGGCGGCTTCATCCTCTGCTCCGGCTGCGAGATAGCCCCCAACGCGAAGCCGGAGAACTTCAAGGTCATGATGGAGTCCGTAGTCAAGTACGGCTACTACGCTTAACTTTTGGGGGTCAGGTCTAGAAAGTTAAGTCGATAAGTGTTTGATGGCGAAAGGCAGGGGCATGCCCCTGCCTTTCGCCATTTTGAGGCCTGCGCCTTAACTTTCTAGACCTGACCCCCAGAAGTTAAGTAGTGTCTTTCGATCTGGGGAGTTGTCTAGAGCTGCACCTGTAGAAGCGGGTGACCTCGCACGAGGGCGTTACGAGTTGTATTATTGTCAAGCTCGAAAGCCGGGCGTTTGGCCGGAGCAGCCGCCTGGACCGGAAACCGGACCGTCTGGAGAAAGCATGGGTTTCGCCAAGGTGTTCGTGCGCTGTTTGCGATTGCCAATCCTTTGGGCACCCTGCCCATCTATTTGGCGCTGACCAAGAACCGCACCGACTCCCAGCGAAAGACGATAACCGTTATCGCGTCGATCGCCTACATCAGCATCTGCGTCGTATTCATGCTGGTGGGCAAGCCGCTACTGGACGCGTTCGGCATCAGCATCGACTCCTTCAAGATAGCGGGTGGGCTGATAGTCCTGTTCATGGGGTTGGGCATGCTCATGGAATCCGCCGAAGGTGGCATCATGAACGAAGCGGCCGCCGACGAGGAAAGCGTCACGTCCGCGGCCATCGTGCCGCTGGCCCTGCCCCTTATGGCGGGTCCCGGCACCATCAGCACGGTTATCCTCATGTCCAGCAACTCCAATATAAACAAATGGGTGATCACCGCCGCCATTGTCGCGCTCGCGATCATCTTCTTCTTCATTTACCTCACCGGGCCGCGTATCGCCAGGATGCTGGGAAGGGCCGGGATGACCGTGATGACCAAGCTCATGGGACTCGTCCTCGCGGCGATGGGCGTGCAGTTCATCACCTCCGGGCTGGCGGCCGTTTTCACAAACTGGGTCAAGTAACCGGCCCGGTTTCCGGGATCGCTCCAGGTGGTCGGCAGCCGGCCCGTGTTAGAATCATTTCCCGGGGTTTCCCGGCCCGCTACGAAAGGAAGTGCCGAGATGAAGAAGGTTGCGGAAGCGGCGCTGTTGTGCCTGCTGGTGATGACGGTCCTCGCGGCGGGGCTCGTCGCGGGCTGCGGCGGGACGAAGACCGTGATAGTGGAGAAGACCGTACCGTCGTCCGATACACACTCGAAGCCTTCATCGACCTCCCCGGATATATCGCCTGACTCGAAGACGCCCGCTTCCGATTCAGCGACACTGCCGAGGTACCAGCCCTCGACGGTGGTAAGCGACGCCG
>CAZAIS010000246.1:0-4677 GCA_964485255.1 uncultured Acidimicrobiales bacterium
GGCGAGTGCCGGGTTCGATGTCGTGCTGACCGATGCCGGCGCGCCGGACGTTCTGCGCGAGGTTATTCTCCGTCTCAGGGACGGGGAATGCGGTGTGCTGGTGCTGGGGAACGGGTCGAACGTGCTGATCGCCGATGAAGGGTTCGATGGTGCCGTGATAAGACTGCGCGGCGGGTTCGCGGGCATCTCGATAGATGGAGAAACCGTGAAAGCCGGGGCGGGCGTCCTGCTGAGCACCGCTACGATCAGGGCCGCGAGGTCATCACTTTCCGGCCTCGAGTTCGCGATCGGCATACCGGGGACAATCGGAGGCGCCGTAATGTCAAACGCTTCCACGTTCGCGGGAAGCACGGCGGCGATCGCCCTGGAGGTCCGGACGATGACGCTCGACGGAGATGAACGGGCATACGAGGTGTTCGAGGACGCTTACCGGGAGCCGATCGTCCCGGAGGGACAGGTCGTCACCTCGGCGGTCCTGGGGCTGCGGAACGGCGTCTCCGATGAGATCCGCTCACTGATGAGGGAAGTTCGAGTGCGAAGAGAGGAGACGCAGCCTACCGGCGCGGCCACGGCGGGCTCGGTGTTCAAGAACCCCGAAGGCGACTCCGCGGGAAGGCTCATCGAGGAGTGCGGGCTCAAAGGCAGGGCCTCGGGCGGCGCGGCGATTTCCAGGGTCCACGCGAACTTCATCGTCAATAACGGAGGAGCGAGCGCCGCGGACATCAAGAAGCTGATGGACCTCGCGATCCGCGAGGTGGCGGACAGGTTCGGGGTGGGCCTGGAACCCGAGGTGAGGCTGGCGGGATTCGAGAAGGAGTCTTGAGAATGAAAGTCGCTGTACTCATGGGTGGAATGAGCGCGGAGCGGGAGGTGTCACTGGCCACCGGAGAGGCAGTCGCACGGGCGCTACGCGAACTCGGGCACGAAGCCGTCGAAGTCGACGTTGACAGGGGACTTGCCGCGAACCTCTCCCGGATCGAGCCCGACGCCGCCTTCATGGCCCTGCACGGAAGGGGGGGAGAAGACGGAACCGTCCAGGGGCTCCTGGAGATCATGCGAATTCCTTACACCGGCTGTGGGGTTCTTTCCAGCGCTATGACGATCGACAAGGTCGTAACCAAGGAGATCCTGGCGTTTCACGGGATTCCGGTCGCCGAGGATGTAGTGCTGCGGGAAGGTTACACGCCGGACGAACTGAAAGACGCGTCGGAAGCGCTTGGGTTCCCCGTAATGGTGAAGCCGGCATGCGAAGGGAGCAGCATCGGTGTCGTGCGCGCGGATGCGATGCAGGACCTGGAAAACGCTCTGGATAATGCGTTCGAGAGAGACGAGCGGGTGATGCTGGAGCGCTTCATCGACGGGAGGCTGTTCACGGTGGCGCTGATCGGGTCCGAACCGGTGGCGCTGCCGATAGTCGAGATAACCACGAGGGAGGGTTTCTACGACTACAGGGCCAAGTACCAGGCGGGATACAGCGAGTACGAGGTGCCGGCCAGGCTCGAGGACTCCGTTGCCCGAGAAATGAGCGGGCTTGCGCTCGAGTCTTTCCGCTGCCTTCTATGCGAAGGGATATCCAGGATCGATTTCATGATCGAGGAAGCAACGGGCGGCATTTTCGTCCTCGAGATAAACACCATACCGGGCATGACGGAGACGAGCCTTGTCCCGATGTCAGCCGGAGCGGCGGGGATGTCCTTCAACGAGGTCGTAGACACGGTACTGGCGGGTGCGCGCCTCAAGGTGGATTTACAGGGGTAATGTTCGAAAAGCGCCTGAAGAGCGAAGGAGAACCGGGCGGCTACACGGGCTTCGCGGGGTTCTTCAGGCACCTGCGCTTCGCCCTGTGGATCGCCCTCGCGGTCGTCGTACTTGCGGCCGGGACCGTGGTGTGCCTCGCGCTCTTTACCGGGACTTGCCGGATACAGGCCGTGAACTTCTCGGGAAACAGGCATCTGGGAGCCGATTACCTGCGAAGCTTGAGTGGGATTTCCGGCTACAGGAACCTGGTTACGCTTCCTGTCGGCAGGATAGAGAAGAACCTCGAGAGCAATCCATGGATAAGACAGGCGAAGGTACAGCGCCACCTGTTGCACACCGTAAACGTGAAAGTGGAGGAGCGCCGTCCTCTCGGCGTGCTGGACTGCTCGGGCACGGGTTTTCTAGTCTCATCAGACGGAACGGTCGTGGAGAAGATTCCACTCGAGCAGTTCCCCGAGCTGCCCCGCGTGCACGGGGGTGCGTTGCGGCCCCCGACGGTTGGAGAAAAGATCAGCGACGGGAAGGTAAACGAGTGCTTGGGGGTGATGAGGGGAATGCCGGAATCCGTAAGGGCGATTCTGGCCCTGGGGAACCCGTTTGACGGTAGGGGACCAGTATTCATATCGAGGTTGGGGTTCAACGTCGTTTACGGGCCGAACACGGAAGCGAAGCTGAAGAATACGGTGCTCGAAGCGATCCTCGCGGACGTGAAAAACAACAGGAGAAAGATTTCCTACATCGATTTGAGGGTACCCGAAGCCCCGGTTATCAAACCGTTGTGAACCGCGGTACTTGCGCCCTGTCAGGGCAGGGATTATACTAAAGCCTAAACTAAGGTCAAGATATATCTTTAGTAGACAGTAATTATCTGGTATAATAACCCTCACTCAATTGTTAACAAGAAAAACAGGTGGAGATGAGGGTGAAGCCGCGAGGAGCGGCTTTTGCGACATCGAGGCAATGCGACAGGGCCGCCTTGAGCAGGCAGGGGAAAGGAAACCGTCATGCCAGAAGACCTTAAGCAATTCTTCGCGGTAATAAAGGTCGTAGGCGTCGGCGGAGGTGGAAACAACGCCATCAACCGGATGATAAGAGACGGTATGACAGGCGTTGATTTCATTGCCGTCAATACCGACGCGCAGGACCTCCTGGCCTGCGATGCCGACGTGAAGATCAGTGTCGGAGAGGAACTTACGCATTTCCTGGGGACCGGCAACCAGCCGGACATCGGGCGCGAATCGGCCGAAGAACATCGCGATGAGATCAAGGAAGCCCTCAAGGGCAGCGACATGGTTTTCATCACGGCCGGAGAAGGAGGCGGTACGGGCACTGGTGCGGCGCCGGTGGTCGCGGAGGTCGCCAAGGAGCTTGGAGCTCTGACCATCGGGGTCGTCACGAAGCCGTTTGACTTCGAGGGTACCCACAGGCGGAGGCAGGCGGAAGAGGGAATCGAGAGCCTCCAGGAGAAGGTAGACACGCTGATCATCATCCCCAACGACAAGCTCTTCGAGCTGACGGACTCGAGGATCAGCATCGAGGAAGCCTTCAGGAAGGCCGACGAGGTGCTCAGGTACGGCGTTCAGGGCATAACGGACCTGATAAACATACCTGGCCTGATCAACCTCGACTTCGCGGACGTGAAGAAGATCCTCTCCATACCAGGTTCGGCGTTGCTCGGAGTAGGAGAAGCCTCCGGTGAGGACAGGGCGATCAAGGCGGCCGAGAACGCCGTTTCGAGCCCGTTGCTGGAGTCCTCGATTGACGGGGCCCAGGGTGTAATCGTGAACGTCACCGGCGGTTCGGACATGAGCCTGCAGGAGGCGAGGGACGCGGCCGAGATCATCAGGGGTGCGTGCGACGCGGACTCGGAAGAGATATTCGGGGTAATAATCGACCAGGTACTCGACGACAAGGTTAAAGTCACCGTTATCGCCTCCGGAATCGAGCCGGGAAGGCTCGGTTTCGCGCGTCCTTCGCGCACCAGGCGGAGGGTGGAGGCCGAAGAGGAAGACCGTGAGACGACGCGCGAGCGCGAGAGACCCACGAGAGAGCGCGAACGCCCTAGCAAGACCATCTTTGAAGAAGAAGACATTACAATACCGCCCTTCTTGAGGAATAGGTAAAGTATCAATATATGGTATAGACTTGGTTCATGTTAAATATAAACCCATGGTTGAGCCGCGAGATGAGAACGCGGCTCTTCTGTTATGGATAAAACGGAAAAGAGTGCTCTCGGGTATATCGTTGTGGAAGAGATTTAGAGCCATACACCGACCTTCAGTGAACGCTTACGTATATCCTGGCTGGAACCAGGCGAACACGGTCGTTGTAGATAATCGGAATCTGGCGGAAGGCCGGGGTGTCTGATAGTATGCGCCCGTCACGCCTGGATAGCGTGCCTCGTGCCCGGTGTGGATGAATCGATCGAGAAAACCTGGACGTGGCAGGACGAGAGGAAGCAGATGGAAGGTACTGGAAATGGAGCCGGGCGTTTCATCGCCGTAATCAAAGTTGTAGGAGTCGGCGGCGGCGGCAACAACGCGGTAAACCGGATGATCGAGGCCGGACTTCACAATGTGGAATTCGTGGGGCTGAATACGGACGCCCAGGCCTTGCGGGGATGCCAGGCGGATGTACTGATACCGATAGGCGGTGACATGACGCACGGCCTCGGGGCGGGGAACGACCCGGAGATCGGCGAAGAAGCGGCAGAGGCCAGCGTTGACGAGATCAAGGAAGCTGTAAGAGGAGCGGCTCTGGTATTCGTAACCGCCGGCAAGGGAGGCGGGACCGGGACCGGGGCGGCACCGGTCGTGGCGCGGACGGCGATGGAGACGGGGGCGCAGGTTGTCGGCGTTGTGACAAGGCCGTTCTCATTCGGGGGAAAGAGGAGGGCGGAACAGGCACGGGAAGCAAACG
>CAZAIS010000247.1:0-4658 GCA_964485255.1 uncultured Acidimicrobiales bacterium
CGGTGTGCGCCTCGCGGGCACCGGGAAGGACGACCAGAAGAGGGTCGCGACCCCTTCCGATGCGATGAAGGCCGGCGCTGATTTCCTGGTCGTGGGAAGACCTGTCTACCGGGCGGCCGACCCGGCGGAAGCGGCGGCCGGGATGCTGGAAGCCCTCAGGAGCGCGCGCCCGGCGACCCCGGAGGGGTTCGATGCCTGAGGATTTTGACGCGCTGGAAATACTCCGGGAGACCGGCGCTCTTCAAAAAGGGCATTTTCAGCTCTCGTCGGGGCGCCACAGCGATACTTATATACAGTGCTCTATGCTGCTGAAGGAACCGGGCCTTGCCATGGCGGCGGGAAGAGCAATCGCCGGCAGGGTACTCGATCTGCCCAGGCAGGCCCCGGGAAACGGTCAGATCCCGCTTTTCCCCGAGGCTGTCGGACGTCCGGTCGACGTTGTCCTGGCCCCGGCGCTGGGAGCCGTTGTGATCGGTTTCACCACGGCGGCCGCGCTCGGGGTCGAGTCGATATTCGCCGAGCGGGTGGACGGAGACATGTCGCTCCGGAGGGGGTTCGAGATTGAGTCTGGAGCCAGGGTGCTTCTCGTGGAGGACGTGATAACGACCGGAGGGTCGATCCTGGAGCTGGCCGATCTCGTGGACAAGATGGGCGCTCGGGTCGTCGCCCTGGCCTGCATAGTGCAGAGAGGTGATTTCGATCATGGAGGCCGCCCGGTCGTGTCTCTCGCGCGCGTCAAGGCCGATTCGTACGCGCCCGACGAATGCCCTCTCTGCGAGCGGGGGGCCAAGGTCCATTCACCGGGGAGCCGCCGGAATGGCAATGACTGAGACAATCCCGAAGTGTACGAAACGGCACGTATTCCGTATAATTGCGCTTGACGGCGCCATGACCGGCGCTCGACCCTGGAACGGCCGGCCGGCCGCTCCAGTCGGGGAAAACGGGGTCGCGGCATGAGCGCGAGGGGAAAGCTCTACGTGGTCGCGGGCCCTTCCGGTGCCGGCAAAACGACAGTCATCAAGAAAGCCCTCGAAGAGGTGGAAGTTCGGCTGTCTGTTTCGGCGACTACCCGCGCCCCGAGGCCCGGTGAAGTGGACGGTCGGGATTACCTGTTCCTCTCCGAGGAGGAGTTCGAGCGCTTGGAGGAGGCCGGCGAGTTTCTCGAATGGGAGGAAGTCTACGGGCACAGGTACGGAACGCCCCGGGGCCCCGTGGAAGAAGCGATCGCCGGGGGCGAGGACGTTCTGCTGGAGATAGACGTCAAGGGCGCCCTTGCGGTCGAGCGCCTGGTGCCGGGGGCGCGCCTGGTGTTCATAATGCCGCCGAGCAGCGATGACTTGAAGGACCGCCTCGAGGGGAGGGCGGACGGAAAGACCGAAATAGACAGGAGGCTGGAGGTCGCGCCCTGGGAGCTGGAGGTAGGCGCCAGGGATTTCGACGAGGTCATCGTCAACGACGACCTCGAGGAGGCGGCCGCGCGGCTGGCAGGCGTGTTGAGAGGAGAGACTGCTTAGATGGAAGAGAAGATGACGATGGTGAACCCGAGGATCGAGACCCTTCTCGAGCACTCGGAGAACAAGTTCACGCTGGTGATTGAATCCGCGAAACGGGCCAGGCAGATTACCAATTTCCAGAAGCGCCTCGGAGAAGGACTGGGAGGCGTGGCGCCGATGAGGCTGGAGGACATCTCCAAGAAGCCGCTGACGATCGCCCTGGAAGAAATTTCCGAGGGCAAGATAGAGTACGACCGGCCGACAGGGCTGGACGCGCTGGAGGACGACGAGCAACCGGAATAGGGCATGGCCGACTTCACAGGAAGAAACGTGCTCCTGGGAGTGACAGGGGGCATCGCGGCATACAAGGCGGTCGAACTCGCACGGCTGCTGGTCAAAAGGGGGGCCCGCGTCAAGGTCGTCATGACCGAAGCGGGCAGCCGGTTTGTGACGCCCCTGACGTTCATGACAATAACGGGGAACCCGGTGGCGACGACACTCTGGTCGGACCCCGCATCCCCTTTCCCGCACATCTCCCTGAGCGATGAGGCTGAAGTGATGGTGGTTGCGCCCGCGACGGCCGACATTATCGCCAAGATGGCGAGCGGCATCGCCGACGACCTTCTTTCAACGACGCTGCTGGCCGCCCGTGGAACGGTCATAGTCGCGCCGTCCATGAACACCCGCATGTACCTGAACAGCGTTACTCAGGGCAACCTGAGGCGCATCAGGGAGCAGGGCGCCGTCCTGGTCGATCCGTGCGAGGGCGGCCTGGCGTGCGGATCTGAGGGGGTAGGCCGCATGGCCGAGCCCGCGGAGATCCTGGCCGTCGTGGAGCGTGAGCTCAAAACGCGTGCCGCTCTCGACGGCAGGAGCGTGCTCGTCACGGCGGGTCCCACCAGGGAGTATCTCGACCCCGTAAGGTTCCTCTCCAATCCATCGACCGGGCTGATGGGTTACACGGTCGCCGAACGCGCGGCGAGAAGAGGTGCCGGAGTGACCCTGATCTCGGGCCCGGTGGCTCTGCCGGCGCCCGCCGGCGTAGAGCTCATCGATGTCGAGAGCGCGGCCGAGATGAAGACCGAGGTGCTTGCCCGCCTGGAATCGAGCGATGCGCTCGTTATGGCCGCGGCCGTAGCCGATTACAGGCCCGCCGCCACCGAGGGCAGGAAGGTCAAGAAAACCGGGGGAGTCCCCGGGCTCGAGCTGGAGGCTACGGATGACATCCTCATGGAGGTCGCCCCGTTGAAGGGAGACCGCGTGGTGGCCGGCTTCGCCGCGGAGACGGACGACGTGGTGGAAAACGCGATCGGAAAACTCGCGCGCAAGAACCTCGATCTCATCGTCGCCAACCGGGTTGGAGCGCCGGGCTCGGGATTCGGCTCCTCGACCGACCTGGCGGCGGTTATCGCGCCCGGTGAAACGGGCGTGAAACTGGAGATGATGTCGAAAGTCGAGCTCGCGGACATGCTGCTCGACAGGATAAGTCGCCTGTTGAAGTAGGATATCCAACCGTTCGAGGATCGGCCTTTTCAATCCGAGCTTGTAATGGAATAGAATCAAGCTGAACCGGGGTATAGCCGACAACTCTATCGGGTGGCCTTAGAAGGCAGGAACGATCGATGAAAGAGACCATTTCCGGAATCGTGCAGAATATTTCGTCGAATCCTTTTCAGACTTTTGCCCGTAACAAGTCCAGCAGTTCCACGGTCTTCAGCTTCGACATCTCTTTCGACCTGATCGACGAAGGCGGTAAAGGCAGGCACGTCTGGTTCAAGAGGTCCTTCCGCATGCCTCCACGGCTGAGTGACGGGGACGAGATCGAGGTCGTAGGCCGCCAGGGCTACCTGATGGGCCTGCTGGGGCGCCGTAATTTCTACGCTCTTCGCATCATCGACAAGGGACGCAAAACGGAGTACACTCCGTGGCGCAACATTTATATCGGCGAGAAGAGCGATCAAGTAGGCAAGGCGAACCAGTCCAGCGAGACTGTCGCCTGAGAACGGATTGGTTCGGCTCGATCTCGCCCCAAACACACGTCGGAGTGGCGGAATTTGGTAGACGCGCTAGGTTGAGGGCCTAGTGGAGCGAAGCTCCATGGGGGTTCGAGTCCCCCCTCCGACACCACCACGTAGCGTACGCAATGTCGATTCCAGCGCTTTGATTCCGCTCGGACATTGGCCATTCATGACTCTTCTTGACCCTTGACATCCTGAGCTTGCGCGGCTACTTTGATCTGTGGCAACTCCTTCCCGATACTTCCACCAGTCCACCACCGCCATTACCCGTCTTGGTTTTCCGCTGACCGTGGGTGGCGTTCCGTGTCCATTATTACCAGAGGAGGTCGAAGTGAGATACAGAATTACGGGTGATAACCGGGAAGAAGAGGCGGCGCTGGGCGCCAACCCGGCAGCCAGAGCGCTTCTGGATCCGTTTCTCCCCGTTCTCCTGGCGAGGGCGATCATCACAGCAGTAGATGCAGGTGTCTTCGAAGCCCTGGGCACAAGAACCAGCAGGGTGATCGAGCTTGCCGAAACCCTGTCGGTCGACCCGGAAGTGCTGGAGATGTTGCTCAGGATACTGGTTAGTGCAGAATACCTGTCTTGCGCGGAAGGAGAGTACGACCTCACCGACCTTTCCAGAATGGTTCTTTTGCCCGACAGTCCAGCGGGACTTACCTCGTGGGTCAAGTTCAACAGGGTTCACTGGGACATCATCTGCCTGATGGAGCACGCGCTTCGGACCGGACGGGGGGTGGACGCCTCTCGGTTCTTGGAGACAAAGGAGGATTGGGCGGTCCAGCAGATGGCGATGCTGGAGACGGCGCGACCGATCGCACCATGGGTAGCCGGACAGATGCCGATAAGAACTGCGGCCACCCGCCTGCTCGACATTGGAGGTTCTCACGGGCTATACGGGGCCTTAATCTGTCGTTTGAACCCTCCAATGAAGTCGACGGTGCTCGATGTACCTGCTGCCGTCGAGAACGCGAGGGAAATCGCTCGCCGGATAGGGATTGACGACATAGTCAGCTACAAGGTGGGCGACGCCTTCAAGGACGACCTTGGCACCGAATCGCTCGATGCCGTGTTGCTTGGTAACATTGTTCACCATTTCACGCAGGAACAGAACATGGACCTTCTGGGCCGGATAGAAACCGCGTTG
>CAZAIS010000248.1:0-4657 GCA_964485255.1 uncultured Acidimicrobiales bacterium
CTCGCCGGTCGCGTGCATGTTGTCGTAGGTCGTGACGGCCGTGCCGAGCTTCTCGAGCATCAGCTCGGCGCTGGAACCCTGGAGGGGATACTTCCGGGAAGTCGCGTGCTAGGTTCCGGCGAAGTAGTGACCGTCTCTCCTGCTGGCGGCCGCGTACTCGAGGCCCAGGGCACTGAGGGTGGACGGAAACGCGGGGGACAGGCCGAAGTCGTCGGTCATGTAGGCGATTTTTGGCTCCGCCGTGAACCCGTTCTCGCGGAGCCACCCACGGCCCAGCAGGAAGTCGCGGATAATGGCTTCCTGTGAAGGAATAGTGGTGTCGGGCTGCGTGAAGCCGGTGCCGGAGAACCGGATCCTGCCTTCGTTGGCCAGATCCCTTAAGACGTCCCGCCGCTTCGGGTTTCCTTCCCAGTACATCTTCAGGAAGAACACGCTCTCGATCGAGAAGACGCGACGGGGATCGGCCAGAAGGCATTCGATCGCCCTGTCGAGGATCTTGCGGATGCGCAATGCGTAGTACTCGCCTGAAGTCAGGAGCCAGTCGGGATCCCAGTGGCTGGACTCGGAGAATACCACGACCCGGCGGGCCGTCTCCGGAATGCCCATCAGGGCCCGGAGTTCCCTTTCGAGCGTACCGGGCAAGACGCCTCCCGTCCTTACGCAAGCTCGGCTTCACGTCCCGTGCCGTGACTCCAGGCCGCGAGGTCGGACGGCCCGCGAAGCGAACCCGGATTCATCCATCGCCGCAACCCCACGGCCTTTTCGCAAATCCGTATGTAAACCCCTAAGCGGCTCAAGGCGCGCGATCCCTGGCCGATCCGGGATCCCGTCCGCCGCGTAAGGCGCCTTTATCCCGTTCAACAGTCCCCGGCGACGGGGCTGAAGGGTACCCTCCGGCGGGCCTTCAGCGCACGAGCTCTATGATGCCGACGTAGACCGCGAGAACGATGACGGTGATGATGACGGCGAGCGCCGAGATCGAAGGCAGAAACACGAGCACTACGACCGCGATCACCAGGCCGCCTATCCTGAACCACCAGGCGTACTTGTCCATGAATGTCGAGAAGGCGGTCTTGCCCTTCTTGCCCTCGCGCCGATCGCGCCAGCCGCTGAAGAACGCCTTGACGTGCTCGCGCAGCCACGTGGCCCACCTGGACGGCCCGGATACCGCGGCTCCCAATGCGACCACGATCCCGAGCACCAGCAGGCCCCACACGCCCTGCTTGAGGCCGCTCAGCACGGATCCCCAGATGACGTTCGCGGCATCGAGGATCTGTGTTTCCTTGATCTGATTGAAGAACGCCCCGTGGGCTACCTTTAGCACTATGAGCACGAGAAGCATCGCGATTCCGAGCCCGATGCCGGAGCGAAGCAGAGCTTTCCTGTGGTCGACGGCCAGCCAGACGCCCGCCACGAACAGTATCAGCGCCAGGAAAGGCAGCACCCAGGCAAGCAGCTCGAGCAGACTGACAAGGGATTTGATCGAACCGATCTGCGCCGAGGTGAACAGCTCGATCTGGCCGAAGTCCTCCGGAATCTGGACCTTGTCGAGAAAGCCCAGGCCTGCATTGACCAGCTCCTTCTTCACCTCGTTGAGAAGCTCGGAAAGGTTGAGGATCACGGTGTCGCCCTTGCTGGTGACGACAGCGTCTTTCTTACCCTTGACTATGTTGACCATCGTCTCGTGCGCCGTCCGGAGCGTCTTTTCCCAGATGGAGTAGAACGCTTTGCTCTGGAGTATTTTCTGCGCGGCGGTCTTGGCGACACCCTCCAGGGCGCCGGAGATGGGCTCCGCGATAAAGGACAGGTTCATGTCGGGGATGGCGAGGTCTCTGGGGGCGGCCTGCTCGATCGCTTTGGAGAGCTTCTCGAGGCCGGTCTTTATCTCCCCGGGGACGTTGTACGTCTCGAAGAGCATCTTGACGGATTCCTCGCTGACCGCTTTGGCGACCGCGTCCTGCTTTATGAGTGGAGCGATCGTTTTCACGAACGAGTTGGTATTGAGGGTGGTGGTCTCGACCCACAACGACAGGGTACCGGCGATCGCGAACAGGCAGGCAAGGATTATGCAGACCCAGGAAAAGAAGCTGCGCCAGAAATGGCGTTTCTTCCCGGGGCCCTTCGAATCTTCGAGCTCTTTTTTGAGAGCTTCGTTTTCCCGCCTCAGCGCATCCACGTCCGTCTCTTTGAGGTCATCGGCCATTTCCTGCTCCTTTCACCCCGTCTCTCGGCCCGGGAAACAGATGTCGGGGTGACACTACCTCATCCGGTGCTGAAACCTCAACCTGAGTGCGGGAGTCGCACCGGAGGACGCGAGACGGCCCTGGCCGAAACGGCGGGCCCCAGGCGGCACCGCGCGCGGGGCCGTCCGTGTGTTAAGATGAAATCGGTTTCAAGCGGCGTAAGCGGAGCGCTGGTTGGCGTGCAACTCGAAAGTAACATCGAACAGAAGCGTGGCGATCCGTCCGCGGACATACTGGTCGTGGAAGACGACCCGGCTGTTGCCGCCGTGATGGAGATTCTGCTGCGGGGCCGACTTGCCGCGCGCGTCACCCTGACCTCGAGTGTCGAAGAGGCCAGGGAGGTGTTCAACGGTCGGCATTTCGACCTTGTTACGGTTGATTACAGCCTGCCTGACGGGGACGGCATGGAACTGATGGCGGAGTTCGCGTCCAGGGGGGACCATCCCCCGATGCTTCTGGTCACGGGACGCGGCGACGAAGAGACGGCGGCGAGGTGCACGCGGTCCGGCGCCGCCGGATACGTGATCAAGGACCAGGCGTTTCGATCGACGCTGCTCGGCGCAGTCGAGCGCGCGCTGGAGGTGGCCAGGGCGCAAAGGGACCTGGCGGCCTCGGAGATGCGCTACAGGAGGATATTCGAGACGGCGATCGACGGTATCGTTTTAATGGACGGCGATACCGGCGGGATCACCGACGTCAACAGCGCGGTCGAAGCGATGCTGGGGCGCACCCGCGGCGAGCTCATCGGGCGGAGGTTCCAGGAGGCGGACATCCTCATCGACACCGGTTTCGCGGAATCGATCTTTCGAGAGCCTCGAAGCGTGCCACGAAGACGCGAAGCGCTGGCCGTCGCTACGGCCTCGGGGCGGCAGATGCGCGCCGACTTCTCTTTCGAGCATTACTTCGAAGGGGACAGGCACGTTATCCAGTGCAACATTCACGACGTGACCGAGCGCTGGAGGCTGGACGAAGAGCTCCGGCGCAGCGAGGGCAAGTTCCGCGCGCTTTTCGACAACATGCTGGAGGGATTCGCCTATTGCAGGATGATATACGACAAGGATGGAAATCCGGTCGACTGGGTCTACCTGGATACGAACAAGGCATTTGAAAGGATAACAGGCCTGGAGGGCGTCGAAGGCATGAAGGTGGCCGACGCCATCCCCGGCATACGGGAATCCAACCCCGAGCTCTTCGAGATATACGGCAGGGTGGCCCGACGGGGCGAGCCGGAGGTCTTCGAATCGCGCGTCGAGGCCCTGGACGTCGACTTCTCCGTGAGCGTGTTCAGCCCCCGGCAAGACCATTTCGCGGCCGTTTTCGAGGACGTCACCGAGGCCCGGAAAGCGCGGAGGGCCGTAGAGTCGGCCAGGGACAGGCTCGAGCAGATCTTCGAGAACACACGCACCTGCATAGCCGTGTATGAGCCGACGGCGGACGGACAGGACTTCATCTTCCGTGATTTCAACAGCGCGGCCGAGCGGGTCGAGCGGATCGGCCGGCGGGAGGTGGTAGGCAGATCGGTCCTGGACGTGTTCCCCGGAGTCGAGGAATTCGGCCTGCTGTCCGTTTTGAGGCGGGTGCTCAGGACCGGTGTCGCCGAGCGTTTTCCCGTCGCACTCTACGAGGACGAGAGAGTGGCGGGTTGGAAGGAGAATTACGTTTACCGGCTGGAGTCCGGCGAGATCGTAGCGATGTATGAGGACGTTACCGAGGAGAAGCGGGCCGAGCAGTCGCTGCGCGAGTCGGAGGCCAAGTACAGGTTTCTGGCTGAAAACATGAACGACATCGTCTGGGTGGCCGATCTCGAAATGCGGCCGATATACATAAGCCCGTCGGTGAAAAACGTCCTGGGGTTCACGGCCGAGGAAAGGCTCAATGCTGCGCTAAACGAGCAGTTGACGCCTGAGTCGATCGCCATGGCTCGGGAGGTGCTCGGCCGAGAGCTCACGCGCGACGGCGTAAGAGACCCGGGAAGGTCCGACGTCTTCGAGCTGTACTTCTACCACGCGGACGGCACGCCCAGGTGCCTCGAGACGTCGCTGTCCTTCGTTCGGGACGGCGGGGGGGGATCCGGTCGGCGTATTCGGGCTGTCCAGGGATGTCACCGAGAGGAAGATGATGGAGAAGGCGCTGCACGAAAGCGAGGAACTGTTCCGGCAGATGGCCGAGGTCGCGAACGACGCGCTGGTTGTCATGGATTCGGCCGGAAGGGCCACTTACTGGAACCCTGCGGCTGAAAGGATCTTCGGCTACTCGAGTGACGAGGTCTTGGGCGGGGAGATAGCCCCGCTGCTTTCTCATCCCGATGACAGGGCCTACCACGAGGAGATCGTGAGGGATTTCGGGTCCACGGGCACCGGACCGATGCTGGGCGCCTCGAGCGAGGTGCCGGCCGTAAACAAGGACGGAGACAT
>CAZAIS010000249.1:0-4602 GCA_964485255.1 uncultured Acidimicrobiales bacterium
GAGGTGGCGGAGTACGTGAACGAGCGGGCGGGACGAGAGGTCATACAGGCTTTCATAATCGAGAGGCCGCCGACGGCTGAGCTGCGGGCGGATCAGCTCGACACCGATTCCCTGCCGCCCTACGACGTGCTCGATCCCGTCCTGGAGGCTTACGTGGAGGAAGGTCTCGGGGCGCGGGAGATAACCGACAGGGGTCTCGACCGCCACCTGGTGGAGCGCGTGATAAAGACCGTGGACGCAAACGAGTACAAGAGGCGCCAGGCCCCGGTGGGCGTCAAGATCACCCCGCGCGCTTTCGGGCGTGACTGGCGCATGCCTATCACCAGATGCAGGTGATTCCACCTCAGGGGTAAAGACCGCGGGCCTTGATGGCTTTCGACACCCGGTCAACGGCGAGCATCATCGAGGCCATCCTCATGTTCACCCCTTCCGACCGAGCCAGCTCGAGGACGCGGTAGAAGGTATAGACAATGATCTCGCCGAGCCTCTTGTAGACGTCCTCCTCTTTCCAGAGCAGGGACTGGATGTTCTGAACCCACTCGAAGTAGCTCACCGTTACACCCCCCGCGTTACAGAGAATGTCCGGGATGAGGAACACTCCTCTGTCGAAGAGGACTCTCTCGGCCTCCGGCGTTACCGGCGCGTTGGCCGCCTCCGCTATCAGACCCGCGCGAATTGACTCGACATTCTCCAGGGTGATGGTGCCGCCCAGGGCCGCCGGTACGAGAACGTCCACGTCCAGCTCGAGGAGTTCCTTGTTGGATATCGCTTCACAGCCCGGAGTGTCGCATACCGTACCGGCCTCGAGCGCGCGCGAGGCAACGTCCCAGAGATCCAGGCCGGACGGGTCGTATACGCCGCCGTGAACGTCGGAAATGGCAACGACCCTGGCGCCCTTCTCGGTCGCCAGCCTTGCGACGTTTCCACCGACGTTTCCCGCCCCCTGGACGGCGACGCTGGTCCCTTCGAGCGATTTGCCCTGGACCCTGAGCGCCTCCTCGACAGTGCATACGACACCCCTGGCCGTAGCGTCGAACCGGCCCTCGGAGCCGCCGATTTCGGTGGGTTTGCCTGTCACGATCTCGGGAACGGAGTACCCGGCGTTCTGGCTGTAGGTGTCCATGATCCAGGCCATTACCTGGGGATTGGTATTGACGTCCGGGGCGGGGATGTCTTTCTCGGGCCCGAGGATGATTCCAACCTCCGAGGTGTAGCGGCGCGTCAGACGCTCGATCTCACCCTGAGACATGCCGATGGGATCGCAGATGACGCCACCTTTCGCTCCGCCATAGGGGATCTTTACCACGGCGCACTTCCAGGTCATCAGCATCGCAAGCGCCTTGATCTCTTCGAGCGTGACGTCGGGGTGGTAGCGAAGGCCGCCTTTGCCGGGCCCCCTGTCGAGGCTGTGCTGGACACGGTACCCCTGGAAAACTTCTATGGAACCATCGTCCATGCGTACCGGGAGGGAGACGTTGAGTACGCGTTTGGGATTCTTGAGGATGACAAGCAGGTCATCGCTGATATTAAGTAGCCCGGCGACCTCGTCCAGGTCTCTGAGCGCATTCTGCCACTCGTTCACGCGATCACCTCCCGGCCGGCGTGCTGCTGGCGTTGGAGCACGTCCACATTTATGATATCTGGAGACGGAGGCGAGCGCCAACGATCGCAAGGCGTCGCACGGACCGGACTCCGGAAAGGATGAGCAAAATGAGAGAAAGAAGGCCCACACCGGCCAGGATGATAGTGGACGGCCAGGTCGCGGAATACGGCGCGTTCGTGGAACCGTTCCGGGAGGTGAACCTTCTGGACATTGACCTGGATGTCCGCGGGAGGAAGGCTCCCAGGATGGTAAGGGATTTCAGGCTCAAGGAGTGGGAGCATTTCGGTATTATCACCGATGATTACTACTTCGGCATGGTGGTCTTCGACGCGAAGTTCATGGGCACTTCCTTCTTCCACGTGTACGACAGGCGCACGGGCGATTTTTTCGCGCACGAGCGCACCTCCGTCGGAGGACCCGTCAGGGTCGCCCGGGAGCTGTGGCACGGGGAGTGCTACTTCCGTCATTACGGTTACGGAATGGAGATAGAGAACAGGCTGGACAGCGGCATGCATCGCCTCAGGGTGGAGGTCGCGCCCAAGAAGGGCAAGCCGGAGATCAATGCCGAGATATACCTTCTGGAGAACCTGGAGAGGCTCCAGCCACTGGTAATTGTAAGCCCGATATCACAGAACAGGCCGCTCTACACCCACAAGTCGGCGACGCCGGTGGAGGGAAAGATTCTCATAGGGGACAGGGAAATCAGGCTGCATCCCGAGAAGGACGTCGGGCTGATGGACGTTCAGAAGACCTATTACCCGTACCACACATTCTGGAACTGGGCCACCTTCGCCGGTCACGACGCGTCGGGTAGGTTCCTGGCTATGAACGCCTGTGAGAACATCATAAAGGACGATGCCGTCTTCAACGAGAATTGCACCTGGGTAGACGGCGAGATAACTCTGATCGGAGCGGTCCGATTCGAGTTCGACCGCCTCGACCTGATGAAGCCGTGGCGGATAACAGCGCCCGATGGAGGCCTGGACATGACTTTCACCCCCGAGGGCGAGCGCCGGGGCAAGGTGAACGCGGGTTTTATCATGTCTGACTTCCACCAGCCGTTCGGCAAGTTCCGTGGGACCATGGCCGGGCCGGGTGGGTCCGTAATCGAAGTGGACGGTCCCTTCGGGCTGTGCGAGTGGCACCTGGCGAGGTTCTAGGGTATGCGCCGTCGACGGGGATGGGCCGGGCGGTATGGGATAACGGTGTCAATCGAAGAAGGCTTCTGTCGACCAACCACTTCGCGCCGCGGGAGTAGGGGTTTCTTCCGGCGCAGGCGGAGCGGCATGTATCCGATATCACGGAGATCAGGCGGTTGACACGCCGGAGATCTTGAAATACCGAGCTTGCATACCCGAAAGACGGAATGAGTAAAAGGCGCCCGCGCCTGCCCGTTCTTTAACCTCAGTACGTAATCCGTCATGAACGAAGACCCGACTTCGTGAAGGTTCTTGCCCATAGCCTGCGAAAGAATCTAAGCAGGAATCGCCGCGCGAATGACGCGTGGAGCGTAGCGTGAGTGAGTGACCAGTCGATCAACGGAGGAGTAGCATGGCGGAATGCGAGGCTTGTGGAAACAGGATAGAGAAGCCTGGTGAGATATGCCCGAAGTGCGGATACGCGCCGGGGCCGCAGGCCATCACCAGCGTGCTCAAGGGAAAGACCGGCGAAAAAGAAAAGAAGAAAAAGAAGAAGAAGACCAAGATCGATGCGGAGGTCCCACACAAGCACAAGAATGTCGTGTGCACGAACTGCAGGACGAACATCCCCGGCAACACGAACATCTGCCCCAAGTGCGGCCTGGCTATGAGCTCCCAGACGATAACGGACCTACCGCCCTGGAGGAAGAAATAGCAGAAGGAGGAAAGATGGCTTCATGCCGGAATTGCGGCGCTGATCTGCCGCAGAGGGTATCGTTCTGTCCTGCCTGCGGCGCGGCGATACAACCCGCGGCAGGAGGACCCGAGGCGCCACCACCACCGCCGTCGATTCGCGGTGGACAAGCCGGGGCGCCCGCGGGAGGACCCGCTCAACCGGTCGGACAGGCACAGCCCCCGGTACAGCCGGTGTTACAGCCCGGTCAGGCGCCCCCCGGTGGAGGGCCGGTGCAGCCGACCGGGATGATGCCTCCGCAGGCGGGCCGGAAAAAGGGCATGTCGCGGGGTCTGAAGGTGGGCATCATCATAGGAGCGTGCGTTATACTGCTCGTGATCGCCGCGATCGTTGTGGGAATCGTAATGCTGGTGAACGTTGTCACAGGTCCCGCGGACGCCGCCAATAAGTACGTAAGTGCTATTAACGACGGCAACTTCAACGAGGCATACTCGTACCTTACCGACAGCACCCAGGGCACGCTATCGCTTTCCGATTTCAAGGAGAAAGTCGGGGAACTCGAGGGCAAGATCGAGAAGTACAACACGCAGAGCATAAGCATGCAGGGTACGACGTTCGCGAAGGTGGTCATGAAGCTGCGATACAGTGATGGCTCGAGGGCGAGCTGGGACATGACCCTCGTAAAGCAGAACGACAAATGGAAGATACAGGCGATCGATATCTAGGAGCCGACGAAGAACCGGCGCGGTGAGACAACCTTGGGCGCGCCCCTGAAGAAGAGCTCTGACACCATCGCGCGGGCCCGTTGAAGGTTGCGCCTCGGCAGGGGATCGCCCAGGGCTTCGCAGACAAGCTCGTTCAAGTGCCATACTCCGATAATGAAAGGCGTGACCTGTGTGCCCACCGAGAAGAGCAGGTCGCAGGAGTTGCAGTACACGACGAGCCTGTCGGCGCCCGTCGCTCTTGCTTCCCTGAGGCGCTTGACGGTGCCGACCGCCATGTCCAGAGGGCTGTACCTCGAAGCCCCGTGACCGAGTCCGCAGCACAGCGACATGATTCCGGTGTGTTCCATTTCGACGATTTCACAACCCATGTGCTCCAGTATCCTGCGCTGGCGATCGCGAAACTCTGAGCCGAGCAGCTTGGAGTGGCAGGGGTCCTGAACG
>CAZAIS010000250.1:0-4577 GCA_964485255.1 uncultured Acidimicrobiales bacterium
CCTGGCCGTCTCGGGGTTTTTTGTGCTCGTTATATTCGTCCTGTGGCAACTCAACAGGAAACGCGCGAAAAAGCCCCTGCTCGTTGACATCGCCATCTTCAAGTCAAGGACGTTGCGCGTGGGGCTCACCCTGAACGCACTCCAGTCGTTCATGCTTTCGGGCATGGCGTTCGTGCTTCCTGTTTTCCAGCAACTGGCACTCGGCTATTCGCCGGTCATGAGTGGCCTGACGATCCTTCCGGAAACAGTTGGGATAATCGTCGTCTCACGGGTTGCCGGGAAGCTGACGTCACGCTTTGGCAGGAGGATATTCAGTATCCTTGGCACTTTCTTCACTGCCTCGGGAGTTCTTCTTACGACGCTCATCATAGATGTCGGCTCCTCGCTCTGGGAGTTCCTTCCGCTGTCGTTGCTCGTCGGCGCCGGGCTAGGCATGCTGAGCGCACCGCTACTGGACACCATCCAATCCGCGGTGCCGGTGAAGCTGGAGAGCGAGGTGTCCGGCGTCAATAAGTCGGCCGGTCACCTCGGCGGTTCGCTCGGCACGGCGGTGGCCGGCGCAGTGTTGATGGCGGTACTGATCGGTGGGCTTACCGGGCTTGTATCCAAGAGCACGACATTGCCCCCCGGCGCGAAGCTTAAGCTGACTCGAGCGGCACATACGGATGCTAGAACGCTCAGCGACACCCAGGTCAGAGCGGAACTCAAGGAGATGGGTGCGCCCGATCTCTACATGGACGAACTCGTGAAGATCAATGCGAAAGCAAGGAACCGCTCGTTTCGCGCGGCCCTATGCGTTGTTGGCGCGATAGGGCTTCTCGGATTCGCGCTATCGTTCCGGCTGCCGAAGGATACCCCCCCGCATCCTGATCCAACATAGGATTGCGGCCAAACGCACTGAGAGGAGAGGATTCTCATGGCCTGGCTCCTGATGGCCGGCGCGATAGTATTCGAAGTAGCCGGAACCACCTGTATGAAGCTCTCGGACGGTTTCGGCGAGCTCCTGCCGTCCATACTGATGGTGCCTTTCTATATCCTGTGTTTCGCCTGCCTTACCCTGGCGATCCGAAAGATCGACGTCAGTGTCGCGTACGCGGTCTGGGCGGGCATCGGAACAGCTCTGATAACAATGGTCGGCGTCTTCTGGTTCAAGGATCCGGTCGGCGTCGCGAAGATCGTCGCGATAGTATTGATAATAATCGGAGTCGTCGGCTTGAACCTGCAGAGCGAGAGTCACTGACGGGACACCCGTGGTATCCGGCCGGGCGCTCCGGGAAGCGGCGGCGCGAGGAGGTGCCGCGCCTCCGACCCCCCTCGGGCGGGCGGAACATCCCTGTATCGCCACCCGTCAATAGGCTATCATCGTGATCGCGGGTGCCCGCGATCAGCCGGTTCGAGCGTGAGGTCGGAATTTGCGCGTCAAGCTCTCTTTGAGATCGAAGTTCTATATTTTGACACTGCCCTCGGCGCTCGCGCTCATCGGGGTGCTTCTGCTGCTCATCCTGCCACACGCGGACGTGCGGTCTCAGGTTACCCTGATCAACGAAAGCCTCAATGGGGTACTCTCGGCCGAGGGATTCGCCCGCCATTACGAGCGCCAGCTCAGGGAGTGCGCCGCCTTCATCGCGACCGGGTCCGCCGAACACGAGAGGTTGTACGAGCAGGCCAAGGTATTCGCCCGGAAGGAACTCGGCAACTGGATCGAGGTGGTTTATAAAGGTCAGTCCGAGAATCCGGCCGACCGAAGGCGCGATACCAAGATGCTGGACACGGCCCGCGCCTCCTACAACGAAGTCACACGGGCGTGCGAATGGGCCGTGGCGATCGCCAGGTCCGGGCAGCCGGTCGCCGCGATGGAGCACCTGGAAGCGGCGGCCGACGGCCCCGACGGGACCGTTATCTCCGAGACCCTGGGCGAGATGCTCCCGGAGCAGGAGGAGAGTCTCGAAGGCTACCTCGACAACCTCGACGGCGCGGTGAACAGCCTTTCGATAATGAGACTGATGGGAATCGACGAGACCGTGAGGAGCATGGACACCCACGTGGCCTTTACGATCCTGGCGGAGAGGTTTGCGAGGTATTACAACGCCCAGGTCAAGGAGTCCCTCACCTACCTGGTCACAGGTGATCCGGTCGACGCCGGGGAGGTGGCACAGGCCCGGCGCGAGGCCGCCGGGGCCTTGAAATCCTGGAGCGATCAACTCGACACCGCCGAGGAGATGAAAGCGCGCGCGGCGTCCGCCGAGCTGCTCGCGAGGCTCGACTCCGACTACCGTGAGGTCAACGAGGCCTGGAGCAGCGCCATCTCCTCAGCGGACTCCGGCGACCGTCAGGGAGCGCTGGATCACGTGGAAAACGAGACGGGGCCGAGCACTCAGGGTTCCCTGACGGCGGCCATCAACGGGGAAGTCGAGGCGCAGAAGGAATTGCTGATGGCCGACGCCGAGCATATATCCGCCGTAAGCACCAACGCCGGCTGGGGAGTGGGCATCGCCGGGATCCTGGTCCTGCTGGTAGCCCTGGCAGGGGCACTGCTGGTCTCGCGGATGGTCGTTGTGCCCGTGATGCAGCTCAGGGACGCCGCCCGGCAGTTCGGGAGAAGCGGGTCCGGCGTCGCGGTGAACATCAAGTCGCGGGACGAAATGGGCGAGCTGGCGATGTCGTTCAACGAGATGGCGTCGGCGCGGGCGTCGGCGGAGAGTGAATTGCGCAAGGCCCGCGACGAGCTCGAGGAGCGCGTCGAGGAGCGCACCAGGGAACTGGAAAAGCTCAACGAGGAGCTCCTCGCCGCCAACAAGGAGCTCAACGACTTCGCCTACGTAGTCTCCCACGACCTCAAGGCGCCGCTCAGGGGAATCGGATCCCTGGCCTCGTGGCTGGCGGCGGACTACGAGGACGTGCTGGACGAGCAGGGCAAGGAGCAGCTCCGGCTTCTCCTCGACAGGGCGAAGAGGATGGAGGCGCTTATCGAGAGCGTCCTGCAGTACTCGCGCATCGGCCGGATCCGCGAGTCAATGGAGAAGGTCGACTTCAACGAATTGGTGGACGCCGTGCTGGAGATGGTGGACCTTCCCCCCGACGTCAGCGTTACCGTGCCGGGCAGGCTACCCCGGGTCAACTGCGAGAGGACCCGCATGCAGCAGGTCCTGCAAAACCTCATCGGAAACGCCGTCAAGTTCAGCGACAAGCCCGCGGGAATAGTCACTATCTCCTGCAAGGATGCCGGGGAGTTCTGGGAGTTCGCGGTGGCGGACAACGGACCGGGCATCGACCCGAGGTACCACGACCAGATATTCCAGATCTTCCAGACACTCGCGCCGGCCGGCGACAAGGAGGACGGGACAGGGATAGGCCTGACGCTGGTGAAGAAGATTGTGGAGATGCACGGCGGGACCGTAAGGGTAGAATCCGAGCCGGGGGTGGGCTCGTCTTTCTTTTTCACCCTTCCCAAGGAATGAGGAGCGGGACCATCGAGGCACTGGAGGAAACGTTGAGGTCGAAGAGGCCGATTCTGCTGGTCGAAGACGACGATATCGACAGGAAGACCGTCGAGCGTGCTCTCAGGGAGATACGCGTGACCAACAGGCTGGTAACGGTCGGGAACGGTGAGGAGGCCCTCGACTACCTGCGCGATACCGCCACGGAGCCGCCGGGTATCATCCTGCTCGACCTGAACATGCCCAGGATGGGCGGGCTGGAATTCCTCAAGGTCGCCAAGCACGATCCCGCGCTGAAGAGGATTCCTGTTGTCGTGCTCACGACGTCAGCCGACGAGCGCGACAGGGTTGACAGCTTCAACCTCGGCGTCGCCGGGTACATGCTCAAGCCGGTTGACTACATGCAGTTCGTCGAGGTTGTCAAGGCGATCGACCTCTACTGGACGCTCTCCGAGCTGCCGGATTGAGACCCGGAAGGAGCCGCTTTGAGACTGCTGCTCGTCGAAGATGACAGGGTGGACCGGATGGCCTTCGAGCGTTTCGTACAGCGCGAGAACCTGCCTTACGATTACGTCGTCGCCGATTCCGTGGCCGCGGCGCGCGAGCTGCTGGCCTCCGAGGAGTTCGATGTCATACTGCTGGACTACAACCTCGGGGACGGTACGGCCTTCGACGTCCTCGACGTCGAGCCGGACGCGCCCTCGATAATCATAACCGGGACCAGTCAGATCGACCTCGCCGTCTCCGCGATGAAAGCAGGGGCTTACGATTACCTGGTCAAGGACCAGGAACGCGACTACCTCCGCGTTCTCCCCCACGCGGTAGACAGCGCGATAAGGAGGCGCGAGGTCGAGGAAACATCGAGGGTCCTTTCCCACGCCGTCATGAGCTCGGGGGACAGCATCTTCATCACTGACCTGGACGGCCTCGTTACATTCGTCAATAGCGCCGCGGCCGGCACCTACGGGTACGACAAGAGCGACTTGCTGGGCTCGGAAATAGGCATCATCGGCGAAATCGGTTCTGACGGGGAGTACGTGCACAGGCGTAGTGACGGCACCGAGTTCCCGGTTTCGCTGTCCCGCTCGGCGGTAAAGGACGTCAAGGGACGCGACATCGCTTTCGTGGTGGCGGTCCGCG
>CAZAIS010000251.1:0-4555 GCA_964485255.1 uncultured Acidimicrobiales bacterium
CGCGCCGGTGCCGCGCCCGCATCAGGGCCTGGAGAACTTCTCGGCATCGGGAGGTTCCCGGTCGGAGAGAATGACCAGCTTGTCGCCCTCCTCGAGGACGGCGTCTGAATCATACACCGGCGTTCCGTGTGTTTTTCTCGCGCCGATGAGCTCGTAACCGTTACCGGCGCGAAGCTCCTTGGAGACGTCCCGACAGGTCCTGCCCGCCATGCCGGGCCGGAGCGGGATCACGTACATGCTGGAGTTCGCGTCCCTCGACGCCAGCGCATTGACGACCTCGATGACGCCGGGTCGCAACGCGGACTGGGCGATAAGGTTGCCGCCGATAAGGTTGTGATCGAAAACCTCGTTCACGCCGGCGTTCTGAAGGTGCTGAACGTTTTCCGGATCGAGGACCTCCGCCGTGATACTCAGGTTCGCGTTCATCGTTTTCGCGGTCAGGGCGGCCAGCACGGTCCGGGCATCCACGTCACCAGGGTCGCCCCCGGACTGCTCGTCCGCCAGCAGTATCAGAGATCTGGCTTGCTCGACGTTGGCCCGCTTCTGATCGGCTACGCTCGTGGGATTCCCCTTGTAGAAAAAGACGTAGTCGTCCTCGACCGGGCTCGTATCCAAGTTGCACAACAGTACAATTGGAATCCTGCTCTTTCTCGCCGATGCCGCCAGGCGCCGCAGCACGTACTTGCCGCGCTGGTTCCAGCCGAGGACGGCGTAATGCTCCTTGAGCGAAGTCGTCTTCTCCAATCCCATCACCTTCTTCTGCGCTTTTTCCGCCCGGAGCGACGCGCGGGCACCGATGAAGCCCGACAGGAGACTCACGCCCAACACCATCTCCATGATAAGGGTGACCTTGCCGCCGGCCGTGATAGGCACCTTGTCGCCGTATCCCACGGTCGCCATGGTTACGAACGACAGCCACAGGGCGTCGGTGTATTTCCGTATCTCGGGGTTCTTCGCCTTCTCGAAATGCAACACGAGGAACGAGCCGAGGACCACGACGAGCACGATCATTCCAAGCATTGTCACGCTGAACCAGCGCTTGTTGACGGTCCGCCGTAATCTTTCTTTCGTAAAACCCGTGTGTTTCAGCATCGTGGACAGTATAGCAATAACAGGCTCCCGGACATCGTCGAGGCCCGCGAGGGCCATGACGAGTGCTTCAGCGTCGTGGACAGTATGGCAATAACAAGGGGATCTTCCACGGACGCCGACGAGGGCGGACCTCTATTTCAAGTGAGGGAGCTTCTTCTCGAAGCCGGGCTCGGCACAACCCTGGCACGGCATGTTCATGCCGACGCACCAGCTCACGTCATTGCTCCAGGAGCGGCCGGTGCAGTCGGCGTGGGTAACGGGTCCCCTGCACCCCATCTTGAGAAGGCAGCGCTCTTCGCCGGGTCCGGTGTCGTTCCAGTCCTCGACGAAACGCTTGGCCTCGAACGCCGGCCTGCGCTCGCACGTATCGTGTACGGTCCCCTCGTAGAACTTCTTGAGCCTCCTCTTGTCGTCCAGGACAGGGGCTTGCTTGTGGCCGTCGACCCAGAGCAGCAGGTCTATCAGCGTACCGGTTATCCAGTCGGGGTGCGGCGGGCAGCCAGTGACGTTGATGACCGGCTTGCCGCTGTCGATGGCCTCGACGACATCCGTGGCGGACATCGCACCGGTAACCGGGGACGCCATCATGGGAATCCCCCCGAAAGAGGCGCAGTTGCCGACGGCCAGGACAGCCTCGGCGCCCGGAATGAGCTCTACGAGCCAGTCGAAGACCGTCCTGTGACCGGGAACGCTTCTGCCCATGAGATCGATAGTCTCATCCGCGAGCCCGAAAGTGCAGAAACGCTCGCCTTCACCGGTCGGAACGGCCCCCTCCAGGACCACGAGATACTTGCCGGTGAACTCGCGCTCGGTCTTCTTGATAACCTCGATCGCCTGCTCGCCCTCGGCGTTCATGAGGTCCGGTTGATAGCGGAGCGAGAACTTGCCGGTGAGAAGGTTTCCGGGCGTGAACCGGCTGCTGTCCATAAGAGAAATCGTGCAGCCCGTGCAGTTCTGCCCCTGCACCCAGATAACCGGCGCCGCTCCGGCCGACAGCTCGTCCAGGTGCTCGTGGACGTCCCCCAGCAGCCCGTCGGGCAGGTCGAGGTGGTCGGCGATCCTCCTCGCGTGCTCCATGTGAACCCGCTCTACACCTTCAGTCGTTTCGCTCAAGGTGGCTATCCTCCACTGCCCGTCGGCCCCGACGCCCTGCGGGCGGCGCTGTCTTGTCCTCTTCTTCAACATATTATAGGCTCCCGGCTGACGCAATCGACGCACTCGCTACGCCCGTAGGAAACATGGGAGGACTGATGACATCAAACAAAACAACCACCCTGGTTATTGTCGTTTTGCTTTGCTCCTCGCTGGTCTGGTCGTGCGCCGGGTGCGTGAGCGACCTGACGGTCGAAGCCTCACCGGAGGGTGGGATAACACGGCACGGCAATGGGTACCGCTTTGACTCGAACGGCTGGATATTCGTTCACATAGAGGGAGACCCGTACGAGAGAGGATTTCAACACGGGCGGCTGCTGGCACGCGAGATCGCGGAAGCCAGGAGGATGCTCGAGCACGTCACCCCCAACGACACCGGACGCGACTGGTCGTATTTCGTCGAAGCGGCCGAGGAGCTCTTCACCCGCAACAGGGAGGACGAGTTCCTCGAGGAGATAAAGGGTATCGCGGCGGGCGCGTCCAGCGCCGGTACCGACATCTCCTGGCAGGAAGTGCTCGAGTGGAACGGCAACATGGAGCTGACCGGTTACTGGTACCCGAACGTCCTTTCGGGAGTTCTCGCCGGTCCGGTGGACAACACTCACTGCAGCGCGTTCGTGGCCACCGGCTCCTACACGAGGGACGGCCGGGTCGTGATGGCGCACAACGACTGGGACCATTTCGTGAACGGCCAGTTCGCGAACGTCATCCTCAACATCAAGCCGGCCGCGGGCCATGAGATGATCATGCAAAGCTTCCCGGGCTACGTGGCGAGCATGACCGACTACTTCGTGACCGACGCGGGAATCATGGGGACGGAGACAACCATCGGCAACTACTCGAGCTACGACCCGGCCGGGATGCCCGAGTTCTACAGGATGCGAAAGGCGACCCAGTACGCCGGCAGCATGGACGAATGGGTCAGGTACATGGAGACCTCGAACAACGGCGCTTACGCGAACAGCTGGATGCTGGCCGACGCGAAGACCGGCGAGATCATGCTATTCGAGCAGGCCCTCGAGCACAGCAGCGTCAAGCGGACCGGGGACGGGTACTTCATCGGCTTCAACTCCGCGCTCGACCCGAGGATCAGGAACCTCGAGTGCGGAGGCGACCCGGCGTTCGACGACGTCCGCACCCCCGCGGGCGCGAGGAGGGTCAGACTCACGCAGTTGATGCGCGAGCACAAAGGGAAGATCGATACCGAGACAGCCAAGAACATCCTCTCCGACCACTACGACGTCTACCTGCAGGAGGAAGACAACCCCTGTTCACGGACGGTCGAGGGGCACTACGAGCTGGATCCGTTCGAGTACTGGCAGGCAAGGAGGCCTTTCTCCCCCCAGGGTTGCGTGGACGGCAAGGTCATGGACAGCGACATGGCGCGGAAGATGAGCTTCCTGGCACGCTGGGGCAGTTCGAGCGGCATGGGGTTCGACGCGGGCGAGTTCCTCGAGAGGCATCCCCAGTGGAACGAGCTCGCGGGCTATCTCAAGGACAGGCCCTCGCGGCCCTGGACCAGGTTCGAGGCGGGAGCGCGCTGAGCCGGGCTCCCGGGACTGGAACCGGGTCCCCGGGCTGGAGCATAATGAACCGGAACGGGACCGCCGGCGCGATTCTCGCGACGGGCGGGGTCGGCACTGACGGGAGGTCTTAGACATGGGCTTTTTCTCCGACAAGACGGCGGTCGTGACCGGGGCCGGATCGGGCATAGGGCGCGCCCTGGCATGCGAGCTCGCGGATTCGGGCTGCGCTCGCGTGATCATCACCGACCTTGTCCAGGAGCGCCTGGACGAGGTCGCAGAGGAATTGGGGCGCAGGGGTGTGGAGACTGCCGGTTACCGCCTCGACCACTCGAAGCTCGAGGAAGTGAAGGGCTTCGCCGAAGACTACTTCGCCAGGTGGGGCCACGTGGACGTACTCTGCCAGAACGCCGGCGTCGGACTGGGAGGCCGCTTCCTGGAGACCTCGCTCGAGGAGTTCGAATGGGTCATCAATATCAACCTCTGGGGAGCCATCTACATGCTGAACCTCTTCGTGCCCCGGATGGCGGAGCGCCGAACGGGATCCATTCTCATAACGGCGAGCGACGCCGGGCTTGCTCCTCTCCCGTTCTCCTCGGCTTACAACGTCACCAAGTTCGGTGTCGTGGGGCTCGGTGAAACCATGCGCACCGAGCTCAGCGAGGTGAACGTCAAGCTGACCCTGCTGTGCCCCGGTGACATCAATACCAACATCATCCGTGACAACCCCCTGCACATATACGACCACACGGGCAGGAGCGCTAAGCCCGAGATCGAGAAGTACTACA
>CAZAIS010000252.1:0-4541 GCA_964485255.1 uncultured Acidimicrobiales bacterium
GCTCGGCGCCCTGCTTCCCTCACGGCACTATCGACCCGATAGAGGAGCTCTCGGCTCTCGCGTGGTCGTACGGCATCGGGTTTCACACCGACGCGTGCCTGGGGGGCTTCGTGCTCCCGTGGGCCGCGGAGCTCGGTTACCCGGTGCCGCGGTTCGACTTCAAGCTGAAGGGTGTCACCTCGATGTCGGCGGACACGCACAAGTACGGCTACGCCTCCAAGGGGACGTCGGTGGTGCTGTACCGGGGCATCGGGCTGCGCCATTACCAGTACTTCAAGACCCTGGACTGGCCCGGGGGAGTGTACTTCACGCCGACCTTCGCGGGGAGCAGGCCGGGCGCGCTCAGCGCCGCGTGCTGGGCGGCGATGGTCAGCAACGGCAAGGAGGGTTACCGGGAGGCGGCGGGCAGGATACTCGAGACGGGGGACGCCATCAAGCGCGGCATCAGGACCATCGCGGGCCTGCGCGTGATGGGCGACCCGCTGTGGGTGATCGCGTTCACGTCGGACGAAGTGGACATCTACCAGGTGGTCGAGTTCATGAGCGAGCGGGGATGGAACCTCAACGCGCTGCAGAACCCGCCGAGCGCGCACATCTGCGTGACTCTGAGACACTGCGAGCCCGGGGTGGCGGACAGGTTCCGCGACGACCTGCGGCGGGCCGTGGACCTGGCAGGAAGGCCGGTTGCAGGGGAGAAGAAGATGGCGCTCTATGGGATTGCGACCACGTTCCCCGACAGGAGGCTGGTCTCTCGCGGCCTTGACCTCTACATGGATACGCTGTACACGGTGGTGGACAATCCCGAGTACCTATCCCGCTCGAAGTAGGCCGGAGACCTTCCGCGTTCCTGTCGGTGGAGTTGATTATAATGAGCGGCAGGCTGGATGGGCCACGGACCTGAGGAGCAGCGCTTTTGGACGGAGACAGGGACGTTGACAGGGGCGCGGGAGGCAGGCGCGAAGCGGTAAGCGGGCACGACGCGGGAGGCGGTCACGACGCGGGAGGCGGTCACGACGCGGGAAGTGGGCGCGACGCGGTAGGCGGGCGCGAAGCGGTAAGCGGGCGCGAGATCGAGGCCGCGAAGCGGCTACTCGCCGAGCGCTTCGGCCATGACGGGTTCCTCCAGGGCCAGGAGGAGGCGCTCGCGTCCGTGTTCGGGGGGCGCAACCTGCTGGTCGTCATGCCGACGGGCAGCGGCAAGTCGCTGATCTACCAGCTTCCGCCGCTGATGGAGCCAGGGCTCACCATAGTCGTATCACCGCTTATATCCCTCATGAAGGACCAGGTGGACGAGCTGCGGCGGCTGGGAGTGCGCGCGACCGCGGTCAACTCGAGCCTGGGCCGCGACGAGCAGAGGGCGCGGATGGCACTGTGCGCCGGGGGCGAAGTCGACCTCCTCTACATCGCCCCGGAGAGGTGCAGGGACGCCGCGTTCCTCGCCATGCTCGAGCAGGTCGAGGTCTCGAGGCTGGCGGTGGACGAGGCGCACTGCATCTCGGAGTGGGGACACGATTTCCGCCCGGACTACCGCAGGCTCCAGCGGTTCCGCGAGAGCGTCGGGAGCCCCCCGACGATCGCGCTCACGGCCACCGCCACCCCGCGCGTGCAGCGCGACATAGTCGAATCGCTGGGCCTCTCCGCCGCCGATACGGACGTCCACGTCCACGGGTTCGACCGCCCCAACCTCGTCCTGAGCGTGCAAATGGCACACAACGACGACAGGAAGCTCGCCTACCTGTCGCGCTTCCTGCGCGAGAACGAGGGCGCCGGCATCATCTACGCGGGGACCCGCAAGAACACCGAGGACATAGTGGAGGCCCTGAGGCATATCGAACCTTCCATGGTCGCCTACCACGCCGGCATGGAGCCCGAAGGGCGCACCGCCTCGCAGGACGCTTTTCTGGGGGGCAAGGCGCGGGTTGTCGCGGCGACCTCGGCGTTCGGGATGGGCATCGACAAGCGCGACGTCCGCTTCGTCGTCCACTACAGCTACCCGGGTTCGGTCGAGCAGTATTACCAGGAGATCGGCCGGGCGGGCCGCGACGGGTTGGAATCTCAGTGTGTGCTGCTCTACTCGTCGGCCGACAGAGGCCTCCGCGAGTTTTTCATCGACGTGGCTTACCCTGATGCGAAGCAGGTCGAACGCGTCTACAAGGCGCTCTGGGAGACCGCGGAGAACCCGGTCCTTCGCACGTATCGAGAGATCGCCTCCGGGTGCGAAGAGAGACTCAGCGAGGGCCAGGTCGGCACGGCCGTCCGCATGCTGCACGGGGCGGGGGTTGTGAGGGCTTACGAGGGGGAGCCGAAGGTCGCGGTAACCCTGGCCAGGCCCTATGCCGAGCTCAAGAATGAGGTCAGGGGGCCCCTGCAGCTCAAGGTGCTCGAGGCGCTGGCGGCTTCCAACGACCTGGAGGAGCCCGGGCGCTTCGAGGCGGGGTTGGTTAAGCTGGCATCCGACGCCGGCGTGACGACAGAGCAGGTCCGCAGGGCGCTCGCGGCGCTTCGCGACGGCGGGCTTGCCACCTACGAGCCACCTTTCCGGGGGCGGGGCATCGAGAAGACGACGCAGGCGCCCGTGCCCTTCGACGAGATCGCCATCGATTGGAAACACCAGGAGATGATGCGCGGGCTCGAGGAGGAGAAGCTCCTGGCGATGGAGCGCTTCATCAACCACCCGGGATGCAGGCGCGGCTACATTCTGCGCTATTTCGGCGAGAGCGAGTCCTTCGCCTGCGGCACCTGCGATTACTGTGTCAGGATGAAGGCGGGCTCCGGCGGCGCAGGCGACATAATAGAGCGCGAGCCGGACGTAGCGCTGCCTCTGCTGGCCTGCGTGCGTTTCATGCGGTTCCCGATCGGGAAGAACCGGACCGCCGACGTGGTCACGGGTTCGAGGAACAGGCAGTTGATCGAGTGGAAGCTCGACGGGAACCCGGCCTACGGGTTGGTCGGCAGGAAAAAAAGCCAGGTCATGGAAGTCATCGAGCAACTCCTAGTCCAGGGCTACCTTCGTCTCACCGGAGACTCGGGTTTTCCGGTCCTCGAGCTGACCGAGCTGGGTGAAGAGACGGCGATGAAGATAACGGCCACACAACTCCGGCGACAGGCCGTGCGCGGGAAGGACGGGGCGGCGGCCCCGAGGACCGACCGGGAAAAGAAGGAGGGCCACGGGGGGCGCGCCGGCCGCCCGCGGCGATTTTCCTCATCGGCCGACACGGAGGTGGTGGCGCGCGTCCTCGAGTGTGTAGACAAGGTGCCCTTCCCGCTTGGTGTCGCCAAGACGGCCGCCGTACTGACGGGCTCGAAATCCGCGTGGATCAGGGGCTCCGGCATCGAGGAGCTCGAGGTTTACGGGTGCCTCGGCGATACCCAGGAGCGCGTGCGCGAGGTCATTGCCTCCATGCTGGACGAGCATCTCCTGGCCAGGTCCGGCAACCGCGAGCGCCCTACCCTAAAGCTAACCGAAAAAGGCCGCCTCCTCCTGTAGGCGTCGTTCACTTTTTACTTTTCTTGTTCACTTTTTGTCGTGCACCCCCGCCCGGAGGTTGAAAAGTAAACAAGAAAAGTAAAAAGTGAACGACGCCTGTCAGTCGAGGACCCGCAGGATGTTATCCATGGTAATGATCGACGCATCAGCGCCCGGTCCGAGGAAAGGCCGGAAATCCTCTTCAACGCGATGCGGGCCTGCAGGTTCTCACGCACGTCGCCGGGGCTGACGTGCGCACCCCAAGGCCCTGGTAGATGACTTGGGGGCGGAGAGGACGATGGAGCATAACATGGCAACTATGAAATCCGATCGACAAGGCGATAGAATTGCCGGGTAGGGGAAGCAAACGTGAACATGGCCAATCAAACAAGGTCAATCTCTTGACGCGGAGAATGAATCGAGGTTCTATGAGATTTTGCAGGTCGCTGTCACTCCTCATGGTCTTCTGTCTGCTCTCAGGCATCTGCTTTATGGTGCCTCAAGCGGCCGTTCCCGGCAGAGCCATAGCCCAGGAGGGCGAGGGACTGGGTATCCTGAAGATCATCGAAGGCGGTTTCCAGATATACAACATACTCAAGTTCGGCGCGGATACCGCCTACGAGCATTCCCAGGTGGCCAAGCCTGACGAGAAAGTGCTTGAGGCGGTCGAGCAGGAAGGAGAGCTTATCGATGCCGTGCAGGAAGGGCTCAACGAGATACAGGCGGAGCTCGCGAACCTGTTCTCCGAGATCAACTTCTATGACACGATGCAGAACGCTTGGGAAAGAATTCCGGATATACTTCATTACTACGACCAGCTCAACAAGAATATCTCCGACAAGGACTGGGACGCCGACCCCGCGAATCCACAGTTTGTCGATACCTGGGCGAAGCAGGTGGCGGGCCTCGGTAATCCCAATATCGAGAACGCCGCCGCTGAGTTCTACACGGCCCTGTTCACCGGCACGCTCCAGCAGCCGCCCGCGCTCCAGCAAATGCGCGACATCGTGCTCAGCCGGATCGCCGGGAACTCCTCCACCAACGACTTCTCATGTACGGTGGAGACCACCAATGG
>CAZAIS010000253.1:0-4540 GCA_964485255.1 uncultured Acidimicrobiales bacterium
TGCTGTATAACCGCAGTCTCCAGACACTGATAAACGTAGTGGTGATCCTGCTCCTGGTGGGCGCGGACGTCGTGGGCCTCATTGGGTTCCTCCCTGCCAGGAGCCCGCTGGGGAAGCTTATCGGCAAGATGAGCAGCAACGTCAAGAGCACAAGCTCGATGCTTGCCGCCCTGGACCCCAAGGCGGTAGGCAAGGCGATATCGGACAACCCGCAGTTCCTCGACGAGATGATGAAGTACATGAACCCCGAGGGGACGGCGAAAGCCATAAATGAAAACCCGGAGTTCCTGGTGGAGGTCCTGGGTTATGTAAACGCCAAGGTGATCGCGGACGCGGTGAACAACAACGAGGCGTTCCTCTCCAAGATGATGGCCGGGACCGACCCCAAGGTGACCGCCGAGATAGTAAACAAGATCGGCCCCTTCCTCAGTGACCTCGTCGGCGAACTGGACGCGAAGGTCATAGCAGGCGCGGTCAACGAGAACGGGCAGTTCCTGACCGACCTCGTGGCCAACATGGACGTCAAGGTGGCCGCCCAGTCGATGAACTCGAACCCGCAGTTCACCTCCAACCTGGTCGGATACCTTAACCCCGACGCCGTAGCCGGCGTGGTCAACAACAACGGTCCCTGGCTGACGGTGCTGCTCGGCAAGCTCGACGCGAACGCGCTCTCGCAGGGCATGGCCGCCAACACGACTTTCATCCAGCAGCTCCTCCCGCAGCTCGACCCGGGCGTGCTGGCCGCGGTGGTCAACGGGAACGAGCCGTTCCTGTCCCGCCTGATGGGCGCCATGAACCCGGACGAGCTCGCGAGCACGAGCCAGCAGATCTCGGGCTGGACCTACCAGGTCGCCATGAACATCAGCCCCAACCTGATCGCGACGATAGCGAACAACCAGGCGTTTTTGACCAGGTTCATCAGCAAGATGGACCCGGCAGGGCTCGCCAAGACCATGGCGACTACCTCCGACTTCACAGCGAAGGTGATCGGCTACCTGGACCCGGTACAGATAGCCGCTATAGTCAACAACGCGGGTCCGCTGATCTCGGGTGTGCTGGGCGGGCTGTCCAACGAGTTCCTCTCCGCCGTGGCCAACAACGCGGACATGATCAACAAGCTCATCCCCAAGCTCTCCCCGGCGCCAATCGCCGGCGCGGTAAACGCGAACGGAGCTTTTCTCACGGCACTTATGCAGAACATGTCCACCGCCGGGACGGCCCAGGCGATCAACCAGAACCCGGGTTTCCTGAAGGCGCTGCTCAATTACATCGACATAGACAAGTTCAGCGGCATGATGGGCGCGACGTGGGAGTGGACCGCCTCCCTGCTTCGCAACCTCGACCCGGGGGTCGTGGCGGGCGTGGTGAACTCGAACCAGGCGTTCCTGACGCGGCTGGTCTCAAAGCTCGACGCGGCCGCGCTGGCCAAGGGCATGAGCGCGGACCCGTCTTTCGTAATCAAGCTTGTCGGCAAGCTGAACCCCCAGGTAGTCGCCGGGGTGGTGAACAACAACCAGAAGTTCCTCTCGGAGTTCATGGGCAAGATGGACGTGCAGGCGACGGCCCAGGCGATAAATCAGAACGTTACGTTCGTCACCAACCTGCTGACTTCCCTCAACCCGCAGGTGATCGCGGGCGTCGTCAACAACATGGACCCCAGCATCACCCAGCGGATGATGCAGGCGCTGGACACCAGGGTCATCGCCCACGTGGTGAACTACAACGGGGCGTTCCTCGACGGCCTGCTCGCCAGCCTGGAGCCCGCGGTGCTGGCGAACGCCATAAACACCGACGGAGGGCAGAGTTTCCTGACCGCTATGCTGAACCCGGCCATCGGGCTCGACCCGGCGGTTCTGGCACAGGCCTCCAACGCGAACATGGCTTTCATGCAGGCGATGATGGACCCGGCGCCCGACGGGATCGACCCCGGCGTGCTCGCTTACGTCATCAACAACAACCAGGCTTTCATATCCGGGTTGATAAGCCACCTGGACGCGGACGTCATCAACAACGCGATGAGGGACACGACGTTCAGGAGCTACGACCCCAACCCGCCGTCTCCGCCGTTCCCGCCGGGGTCGACGTCCCCCTACGGCATGATGTACGCGCTGACGAAGCCCGTGGCACAGGGCGGGCTTAACCCGCAGATCATCGCCAACATAGTCAACTCGAACCCGACTCTTCTGGGCGACCTGATGGGAGGCATGGACCCGGTGGCGACGGCCAACGCGCTGGAATCGGCCAACGGCCGCGCGTTCGTGAACAACGTGATCGCGAACTTGAGCACGGCGCCCGAGGTGCTCAATAACATCGCCCAGGCGCTGGTGACACCGGGAGCGATAGCGATGTCGCGGCAGATGATGATAGCGCTCGCCGACCAGCCGGGTGAGGCGATGGTCAACTTCCTTCGCGATCAGTTGAACATGACAGGGCTCAACAGCACCCTGGCGATGGTCACCATGAAGGTATGGAGCGACAACTCGCTTCTCGCCGACCCGTACATGTACGGCGTCTTCGAGAACGCGCTGAACCAGGATTATCCGCTGTAAGGGAAGGCGGATTCAACGGAGACAAGCGGGAACTCGAGTTCCCGCTTTTGTCATATGGAGAGCTGATTGGACTGTAAGGTGAGGGCTGAGAAGCAAAGAAGAGGCATCGCCTCCACGGCGTGTACCCGAAGGCGCCCGTGTCGCTCCAGGACGCGGTTGGCGACCGTGCCCTCCGCCGTGCTCATTGTCCTGCTCCTGGTCTTTCTCGCCCCGGTCACTGCGGGCGCGCAGCCGGTAGCCGGGCAGGGCACCTGGAGCGACGACTTCGCGACCACCAGGCGCCTGGCGGCCACCGAAGGCGTCAAGGTATCGGGTGGCGAGCTGAAGCTCGAGGAGGGCCCGCCTTCGGACCTGGGAGAGGCCGTGCCCGGTGAGAGCGGCGTGTACGCGGCCGTCGCGGTCGGTGAGGACGTGTATTGCGGTACGGGCGAGAAGGGCCACCTGGTGCATTACGACGCGGGCAAGCTGTACCAGGAAGGCCACCGGGGGCCGTCCCATTACGGGGTGACGAGCAGCAAGGGGCAGGTCTCGCGCGGCGCGTCGCGCGTGACCGCGCTCTCGACCGACGGCACGAAGGTGTTCGGTGGGACCAGCGAGGGTCACGTATTCGCCTTCGACACCACTGTCGAGGGCGGCAGGCCGAAGGACAAGGGACCGTGTCCGGAGGTCACGGGTGGGGTGCTCTGCGGGGCCTTTTTCTCCTCGAAGGCGTACTTCGGAACGGATGACGGGTTCGTTTTCACGTACGACGACTCGTCGGGGGTCCTTGCGAGCCTGTGGCAGGCGCCCGGAGCGAGCGGCGTCCGGGCGATGCGGGTCATAGGCGCGTCACTCTTCCTGGGGCTCGAGAGCGGGCACGTCTACCGGCACGAAGGCGTTTCCTTCACCGATATCGGGGCGCCCGGCGGGGCGTCGGTGAGGGCACTGGGGGCCGACGGCGCCGAGCTGTTCGCGGGCCTCGGAAACGGCGGGATCTACAGCTACGACACGTCGGGGCCCGGGCCGTTCACCGGCTGGGGCACGCTGCCGGGGGGAACCGCGGTGTCCTCTCTAGCGGTGCATGCTTCGGTGGTCTTCGCGGGCGCGGAGGACGGGCACGTGTACGCGGGGCCGGCCACCTGGGGTGACGAAGGGATGCCCGCCGGCGCGGGCGGGTCGCCCGTCAACGCCCTGTGCGTGTCCTCGGGCGGCGTGCTGTACGGGGGCACGGGATCGGACGCCGAAGGAGCCACCGGGCGGCTGTTCAGGCGGGCGGCCGACGTCTTCGAGGACTTCGGCCGGCCGGACGGGGCGGGAGGCATCACCGGCATCGTCCAGGCGGGAAAGACTCTTTACGCGGCAAGGGGCGAAGACCTCTACGCGTTCACGTCCCCGGGCGTCTTCGAGCACGTGGGCACGCCCTCTCCGGCAAGCGCCATCAACGACCTCGCCGCGCGCTCGGGAACCGTGTTCATCGGGCTCGAGAACGGGCACCTGTTCACGTACAACGAGGAGTATCACGAGGGGGAGTTCTTTGACAAGGGAGCTCCGGAGACGCCGTCGCCGGTGGAATCGGTTGTCGCTGGTCCTCTTACGAGCTGTTACGTAGGTCTCGAGGACGGCAGGCTCATGGACGGCTCGGACATGACCGGAGACCCGCTTGCGACAATTGTGACTGCTTCGATAGAGGACCTGTGCTACGTGGAGCAGACCGGTGGAGTGCCGAGTGGGCTGTACGTCGCGGCCGGCGACGGGAAGCTTCACTTCTGGAACGGGACAGCGCTCGAGGACAGGGGCGACGGCGGGAACGATACGTCAGCCGACGCGATCGCCTTCTACTCGGGCGAAGTCTTCGTAGGGCACGAAGACGGGGGCATTTATTCATACGACGGGGGCTTCACATCTCTCGGCGCGGCGCCGGCCGCCGTGATCAGCATGGCGCCGGGCGGCTGGGGTGTCATGTGCGGCTGCGACAACGGAAGGCTGTACGCCAAGGACGCCTCCGGCCTCCT
>CAZAIS010000254.1:0-4536 GCA_964485255.1 uncultured Acidimicrobiales bacterium
GTCGATCTCGAAAGCGAGGCGAGCGCCCCTGTAGCTCTTGGCGCGCGGGCGCGGAAAGTCGGGCAGGACCTCCAGCTCCTCGAGGCCGCGCAGCTTCCCGAGCCAGTACTCCTCCTGCGGGCGCATCCTCCCGGCCCACTGCTCCGTGCGCTGCCAGAGGGCGTAGTCGGCGTAGTGGAGCGCGGGCGGCGGGATATCGCACTCGGTTCCCGATAGCAGTGCCGAGTAGGCTTCGCCGAGCTCCCGGAGGATCACCTCGGTTGACCAGGCGTCCCCCACGATGTGGTGCTGGCAGGCCGCGAGCACGTGGTCTTCCTCACCCAGGCGGAACAGCCTGAACCTGGTGAGTGGGCCCCTGGAAAGGTCGAAGGGCTTTGCCGCTTCCCCGGCCAGGGCGCGCGCGAGGTCCTCCTCACTGATCGACTCCTCGCGAAGGCGCGACCCCCGGGGGGGCTTCACCTCCTGGAACGGCTCGCCCCGCTCACTCTTGAACACCGTCCTCAAGCTCTCGTGGCGGGCGACGAGTCCCTCGATGGCGCCACGGAGCGCCCCGGCATCGAGCGGCCCCCGGACTCTGAACGCGGCGGGCATGTGGTAGGCGCTCAGGCGGGCACCCCCGTACTCGTCGATGAACCACAGGCGCTCCTGCTCGTAGGACAGCGGAAGGCGCCGGTCCCGCAGAAGCTCCAGCAGGCCGTCCCTGCGTCTCGCGATCTGCGAGCACAGGTCATCCGTGAGCGAGCCGCCGCCGGGCACGACGCACCTGAGCCTGCCGCCGGCCGCGCGGAGGGCGCACCCGCTCGCCTCGAGGTGCTCCAGGAATCCCGCGTCCGTCAGTGTCTCGATGTCCATGTTCCCCGAAATCAAGTAGTTGCGGGGACCAGGGTCCCCTCGCGCTTCCTCGTTTTAGAACTCCTCTACGGTGACGCGCCCCGGCCTCTTCCTCGCCCCGCCGGACTCGGCGCGGACGAGGTCCGCGAGCCTCCTCACGGTGCGGCGCTCGAATACCGCGCTCACGGGCAGGTCGGTCGCGAACTCGCGGTTCACCCTGAAGGTGAGCCTGGCCGCCAGCAGCGAGTGGCCGCCCATGCGGAAGAAGTCGTCGTCGATGCCCGGGCGCTCGAGCTTCAGCAGCTCGGCGAACATGTCCGCGATCGACTCCTCGAGCACGTCACGGGGCTCCACCATCCCGGCACGCCCGGACTCGGGCGCCCCCGCCGCGGGTAGCCCGCCGCGGTCCAGCTTCCCGGAGGGCTGGAGGGGCATCTCGTCCAGGCGGACGAACGCCGAAGGGACCATGTAGTCGGGCAGCAGCTCGGCGAGGTGGTCCTCCAGTTCACCCGGCGAGGGAGCCGGCCCCGAGGCGGCCGGGGTGTAATACGCGACGAGGTGGAGGCTTGCGGCCTCCCCCCGGGCGACAACGATGCAACGCCCTATACCCGGGTGCCGGCGCAGAACCGCCTCGATCTCCCCCGGCTCGACCCTGAACCCCCGGACCTTCAACTGGAAATCCATGCGGCCGAGGAACTCGAGCTCTCCGTTCTCGAGCCAGCGGACGCTGTCACCAGTCCTGTACAGGCGGCGCCCGCCGCCGGGCGGCTCGAACGGATCGGGCACGAACTTTTCGGCCGAGAGCTCCGGCCGGTGGAGGTAGCCGCGTGCCAGGCACGCCCCGCCGATGTGAAGCTCCCCGGGGACGCCGGGGGGCACGGGGCGCATCCTGCCGTCGAGCACGAGGAGCTTCGCGTTGGCCACCGGCCTTCCTATGGGCACTACCGGAAGGCGGTGCCCGTCGCCGCCCGCGCAGCGGTGGAAGCTGCTGTAAACGGTCGCCTCGGTCGGGCCGTAGATGTTGTCGAGGCGGGCGCCCGAGAGGGCCGCGAACTCCTCGGCCAGCGGCGCCGGGAAGGCCTCGCCCGCGACGTGCACGTACTTGAGCGACTCCAGGTACTCCCGGCCCATGGCGCCGGCGGCCTCGACGAAAACGCTGAAGAGGGAAGGCACGAACCCGGTCGCGCTGACGTCGTTGTCGCGCACGGCCCCCACCACGTACTCGATGTCCATGCTCCCGCCCGGCTCGGCAAGCAGCAGCCGGGCCCCCGAAGCGAGCGTCCAGAATATCTCCGCCACGGAGACGTCGAAGGTGAAGGAGGTGAGCTGCAGGAAGGTGTCACCCGGCCCGAGCGGGTACTCCCGCGTCATCCAGTCCACTAGGTTCGCCGCCGCGCGGTGCTCGACGGCCACGCCCTTCGGGCTGCCCGTAGAACCGGAGGTGTAGATCGCGTAGGCCAGGTCGCCGGGCCCGGGTCCCGCGAGGGGGACCGGATCCACCTCGGCGGCCTCGTCCAGGCGCGTCACCTCCACGGGCATGTCGCCGATGACCGCGCCGAGGCGGCGGGCGTGCTCGGGTGCCGCCAGGACCGCGGCGGGGCGCGCGTCCTCGGCGAGGAAGCGTATCCGAGAGTCCGGGTAGCCCGTGTCGATGGGCAGGTAGGCCGCCCCCGCCTTCATCGCGCCCAGCATGCCGGCCACCATCTCGATGCTCCTGTCGGTGAACAGGCCCACGATGGTGTCAGGGGGAAGCGCCCCCCCGGGCTCAGGCCCGTTTCCGGTGAGCGCGGCCGCCACCGAGCCGGACATGCGGTCGAGCTCCTCGTATGTCACGGACTCTCCCCTGAACGACAGGGCGCTTCGCCCGGGGTGCTCTCCGGCGGCGCGCGTGAACATCTCGACCAGCGTTTGGGCGCCGGCGGGCGCCACCTCGTTGCGGCTCCAGGAATCGAGCACGAGCCTTTCCTCCGCGGCGGGCACGATCTCGGCCTGCGCGAGGGGCGAGTCGGCGTGGGCGATCATCCACTCGAGGGCCTTCTCGAGGCACGCCGCCACGCGCCGGGCGGCTTCCTCGCTGAAGGCGTCCCGGTCGTAGGCGATCTTCACGAACAGCCTCTCGCCCGGCGCCACCACGACCGTCAGGGGGTAGTTGGTCTTCTCCCTGAACTCGAAGTCCCTGACCGCGAGGGCTCCCTCCTGCTCCTCGACGGGGTAGTTCTCGAAGAGGAAAAGGCTGTAGAAGAGGGGGCTCCCCGGTGGCACCTTGCTGTAGCCCTGTATCTCCGTGAGGGTGAGGAAGCCGTACTCGTTCACCTCGTGCACGCGCTCGTGCATCAGCCGGAGGTGCTCCCGGGCGGTTGCCTCCCCGTCCACGCGGAACGGGAACGGGACCGTGTTGATGAGGAGGCCCACCATCCTCTCTATGCCGTCTATCTCGCCTGAGCGCCCGGAGATGGTGACGCCCATCACGACGTCGTCCCTGCCGCTCTGGCGGGCGAGCACGACCGCCCACGCGAGCTGCACCAGGGAGTTCAGCGTAACGCGCTGCTCGCGCGCGAAACGGCGGCACTCCCCGGTCAGCGCCCCGGAGAAGTGGTGGACTATCTCACCGAGGCTGCCTATCGGCTCGCGGATGTCGAGCCTGCCCCCGGTGCGGCTGATGGACAGGGGGGTCGGGCCCTCGACGTCCGCCATCATCCTGCGCCAGAAATCCGCCGCGCCCGCCCTGTCGCGCCGGAGGGTCCCCCGCACGTACTCCTCGAAGGCAGGAGAGGGCTCGACGCGCGCGTCCCTGCCCTCGGCCAGGGCGGTGTAGCGTTCCTGGAGTTCGTCGATGACCGACGCCATGCTCCAGCCGTCCAGCAGGAGGTGGTGGTGGGTCCAGATGAACCTGTACTCGGCCTCGCCCATCCTCAAGAGGTGCAGCCGCACCAGGCCGGGGCTCCCGGTCTCGAAGCCCCTCTCCCTGTCAAGCGCGACGTACTCCTCGAGCATGCCTTCGCGCTCGGCGGGGGAGAACGCGCGCCAGTCCTCCTCGTACCAGTCGACCTTCACGCCCGCGAGCACAACCTGGACCGGCTCGGCGAGCTCGTCCCAGACGAAGGCGGTGCGAAGGACGGCGTGGTTCTCGACTACCTGTTCCCAGGCGGACCGGAGGGCCGCAACGTCCAGCTCTCCTTCGTACCCCCAGATGAGCTGCTCCACGTACTGGTCGCTGCGCGGCGCGTAGCGGCTGTGGAAGAGCAGGCCCTCCTGCAGGGGAGAGAGGCCGTAGATCGATTCTATGGACTCAGCGCCCCACCTCTGCTCGAGCTCCCGCAGCTTTTCCGCGGTGATTCGCGCCGCGGGGAAGTCCGAGGGCGCGAGCAGCCCACCCGATTCCTCGGCTGCCCCATCCGCCAGGAGCCGGTCCAGCGCCTCGCGGTAGAGGGAAACCAGCCTGTCGGCCGTTTCGACGCGGAAGTGCCTGGCGCTGAATATGAACCGGACGCGCAGCTCGTCGCCCGTGCCGAGGGCCCAGCAGTCGAGGATGTGCGGGTTCCTGTTCGAGGAAGACATCATCCCGGGGGCGGGATCGAGCTCCGGTCGCATCATCGCGCCGGCCGGCGCGGCCCCTTCGACCCTGCCAAGGTAATTGAAGCTGACGGAGGCGGTGTCGTTGCGCTCCAGCTCGCGGGCCCGCTCGTCTCCGCTCAGGTACCTGAG
>CAZAIS010000255.1:0-4533 GCA_964485255.1 uncultured Acidimicrobiales bacterium
TTATGTAGAAGTTGCCGGCGCTGTTGCGCAACCCCTTCACCGCCATGACGATCGCGAAGCGGTCCTGCGCGAAGATGCCGCCGGTAAGAGCGTAGGGGCTCGTGCTGTCACAGAGCTCCAGGCCCTTCTCGTACTCCTTGGCCGGGTACACGTAAACCGTGAGCACGGGGCCGAAGACCTCCTCGCACATGAGCCTGGAGTGGGGGTCAGTGCTCTGTATTACTGTAGGCTGGATGAAGTAACCTTCCTTGTCGTCGTACGTCCCGCCGCAGATGATCTCGTGGTTCGGGTCATCCTTCGCGAATTCGATGTAGTCCGATATGGTCTTGAAGGCCGCGGCGTCGATGACCGCGTTGACGTAGTTCCTGAAATCACGCGGGTCGCCGACCTTGATAGTAGCGATCTCGTCGAGCAGCCTCTCCTTGACCGCCGGCCACAGGTTATCGGGGACGTATACGCGGCTCGGCGCCGAGCACTTCTGGCCCTGGAACTCGAACCCTCCACGGACGATGGCGGCTACCAGCGCGTCGACGTCCGCCGACTCATGGGCGAATATGAAGTCCTTCCCCCCGGTCTCACCGACAATCCTCGGGTATGAGAAGTACTTCCTGATGTCGGACCCGATAGCGAGCCAGATTGTTGAGAACACGTACGTCGATCCGGTGAAATGGACCCCTCCGAGGTCTAGGTGGTTGAGCACCGGAGGTCCGATCACCGGCCCCGGTCCCGGGACCATGTTGACGACCCCGTCGGGCAGGCCCGCTTCCTTGAGGACCTGCATTATGTAGTAAGCCGGGAGGACGGCGGAAGACGCGGGCTTCCAGACGACCGCGTTGCCCATGAGGGCGGGCGCCGTCGGCAGGTTGCCCGCGATGGAGGTGAAGTTGAACGGCGTTATCGCGAACACGAAGCCCTCGAGCGGGCGGTGCTCCATGTAGTTGAGGACCCCCTGCACGGAAAGCGGCTGGTCGTCGTACACCTGGGTCATGAAGTACGGGTTGAAGCGCCAGAAATCGATGAGCTCGCAGGCGGAGTCTATCTCGGCCTGGTGCGCCGTCTTGCTCATGCACAGCATTGTCGCCGCGTTGAGCGTCTGGCGGTGCTTGCCGGCCAGGAGCTCGGCCGCCTTAAGCAGCACGGTGGCGCGCGACGACCACTGCATCCGGCTCCACTCGACCTTGGCTTCGTTGGCGGCGTCGATCGCGAGGTCTGCTTCCTTCGGCCCGCACCTGTGGTAGCTACCTAGGTACTGGTCGTGGCCGTGCGGCGCCGTCATCCTGACGAGGTCTCCCGTCTCGATCTCCCGCCCCCCGATGATCGCGGGGACCTCCATGGGGTCGGCCAGCATCTCCTCCAGCCGCGCTTTCAGCTCCGCGCGCTCCCGGCTTCCCGGCGCGTAGCCGAGGACCGGCTCGTTGACTGGCTTGGGAATGTGAAATATTCCGTTGAACATGTATCTCCTCCTGATCGACTCAACAGCGCCTATCTTACCAGACAGGCGTCGTTCACTTTTTACTTTTCTTGTTTACTTTTCAACCTCTGGGCGAGGGTGCACGACAAAAAGTAAACAAGAAAAGCAAAAAGTGAACGACGCCTATTCTTCGAAGGCGAGGTCGAGGGTCTTGTCGATGAGGGAGTCCGTGGCGTGGGCTTTCTGGGTTACGATTTTTTCGAGCGCGGGGACGACCCAGGGGTCGAACTGGATGCCTGCATATCCGACTATCTCGTCAAGCGCTTCGGCCGGGGTGCATCCCGATCTGAAGGGTCTCTCCGACGTGATCGATACGAACGCGTCCGCGACCATCAGGATGCGGGCGAGCAGCGGTATCGCCACGCCGGAGAGCCCGTCCGGATACCCCCAACCGTTGTACCACTCGTGGTGATGCCTCACGGCCATGACAATCGGCCTTGGAAATCCCAGCTCTTCCAGCTTCTTGGCGCCCAGTACCGGGTGGCGCTCGACGGCCCTTCGTATGTCGGCGTTCTGCATGTAATCCACGCCCGAATCGGTCGAACCCGACACGAACGCGTGGATTGACTCGTCGATCATCCCGATGTCCATCAGGTAGGCGCAGGTGCGGAGCTGCTCGAGCGCCTCCCGGCTCAGGTCCAGCTCCTCGCCAATCGCCGAAGCTTCGAACGAGACCCTCTGCCAGTGCCCCTTCTGATAGGGATACATCGCTTCGAGCCGCCGCTGCACCGCGCCCATGACTACGGTGTCGTTGCGCCTGCGCCCGTGCATCGACGCGGGGCCTATGAACGTGATTTCCGTGTCTTCTGTTGACTCGAGGTCGGACATGCGGCCTGCTCCCCCCAACGGGACTCGTTACTCACTAATCGGCAGATCGACATCTTTACTGAAACCCTTCGGCGGTTTCTCCCTGAAAGCCATAACCAGGTTCAAGGCGAGGAGCACTCCCCCCACAACAAGCATAACGACCAGGATGTCGGGAAGTGTACGGTGAAAAAGAAAAATCCCGGCCACCTCCAGCGCCGCGGCCGCGGCGTAGATCGCTATGAACGCCTTGCGCTCCAGGGCCAGGTGGTAGAAAGCGAGCAGCTTGACCAGCGCGAAGACGGCCATCACAAGCCCGAAGAGGACAACGAAGTTTATCCCACCGGGACCCTGGAGACCGACTATGTACTTGCCGTTGTCACCCGCGAAGAACGTCGCGGTGAAGCCGGGGAAAATCGCGTAGAACGCCACCACGGCGCCGACCAGTGCCGCGGCCGCCGCCAGGCTCAGCGCGAGAACCCTCCTCGTGGGCTCCCCCCTCTCCCTCATCGCGCTCACCCTGGGAAACATCACCAGGGAAACACCCTCTGGGAAGAACAGCACCGCCTTCCCGGCGACAGCGGCGTAGGAGTATCTGTCCGCCATCACCGCTCCCTTCAGCGCCTTGGCGAGGACTACGTCGATCTGCGTCATGAAGATTACGAGGAAGATCGCCAGGGCTACCGGCACCAGGGACCACAGCGCGCTCGAGGGCTTGAAGGAAGGGTCCTCTACCACCGGACCGCGGAACATGCTCCTGTAGAAGTAGATGACGGCCCCGGCCACGAGCAGCCCGGCCAGCGTCGCGGCGCTCAAGGCCCCGTAGACGCCTAATCCCAGTGCCACGAGCACGACGCCGAAGACGATCCGCAGGCCCGCGTTGGATATCTGGACGCCCCCGAGAGCCAGCCACCTCTCCTCGCCCTGGAGAAGCCCGCCGGGAAGCGTCATGAACATCGTGATGGCGAGAGACGTGCCCAGGATGATCACGTACGCGGGGGATTCCAGGTTCAGCACGCCGGCGAGAGGCCACGCCACCGCTACGCTCACCACGATTATTCCCGCGCCCAGCAGGAAGAGCCACCAGGTGAACCGGCGAAGTAGCAGCCTCACCTTCTCGCGCGCCCCGGTCACCTCGAACTCCGCTACGTACTTCGTGATAACGGTCTGCACCGACAGGGCGCCCATGATCACTATCAGGAAAATGGAGTTCATCGAGTTGAAGGAGGAAAACGCGCCCTTCGCCTCGAGCATTCGCGTCATGATTATCGTAAAAAGGTAGTTGAGCGCGCTGGCCAGCGTCACCGCGACCATCATCAACCCGAAAGCCCCAAGCAGGCTCTCGCGCAGGGCTCCTATTCGCTGCCTGATTCCGCCTGTCGCGGCGGCGGTTTCACCGGGCGGGCCGCCTTCAGCCTGCAATCGCTGGTCCTCTCCCTCGGAGGTTGACTCATAGTAGCATAACGAAATCGGAGCCGATAACCGCCCCGCGGAAACGCGTCGCGCCGGTCATGAACGCGCGGGGCCTGCCCCGCGGACCCGCGTCGCGCCGGTCCCTAACGCGCGGGGCCTGCCCCGCGGACCCGGATTCGTTATAGGATACCGGCATCGACCGTGTCACCGGGGGGCCTTCGGCATGGGCCGATTCGTAAGCGGCCCTGTTGGGCCCGGCGCGCTGCGCGGCGGCGGCTTCCCCGAGAGAAAGGAGCATCATGGCTGACGTAGTGGTGGTCGGCGGCGGCGGAGACATGGCAAGGGTCGCCACAACGAAGCTCCTCGCGCTGAGGGAAGACTGCCGCGTAACGCTCGCGGACCGCGATACCGCAGGGGCGCAGCGGCTGGCCGACGGGCTCGGCCGGGACCGGTGTGAAGTCAGGTTCGTGGACATCTTCGAGCCGGAGTTGCTGCGGCAGGCGGTCGCCGGCGCCGACCTGGTAATGAACTGCACCGGCCCTTACTACCGCACCGGGCGTCCCGTCCTCGCGGCCTGCATCGACAGCGGCGTCGGTTACGTGGACATGTGCGACGACGAGGACTCCGCTCTTTCTCTGCTCGAACTCGACGGGAAGGCCCGCCAGGCGGGGGTCCTGGCGCTCATCTGCTGCGGAATCGCGCCCGGGCTCCTCAACGTGCTCGCGGGGGCGGGCGCGGACGAGTTCGACGAGCTCGAGGACATCGAGCTGGTGTGGATGAGCGGTCTGACGGCCCCCGGCGAGGAACACCCCGCGGGGAGCGGAGGGGGCATAGAGCACATGCTC
>CAZAIS010000256.1:0-4510 GCA_964485255.1 uncultured Acidimicrobiales bacterium
ACGAGTGGGGCCCCGGAGGCTCGGACACCCTTGGCTTGACACTATAACCACCGGTCGAATCAAGCGCTTACCGAAAGGCGGCCCCACGGCCGCCTTTCGCCGCGAACAGGCGTCGTTCACTTTTTACTTTTTTGTTTACTTTTTCGGGAGTACGGGCGTGCCCGGGAGTAAGGCCTCGTCCGGGCCTCATTCGGTCTTCTCGAAGACCTTCCTGCCACCCACGTAGGTCAGGTCCACGAAGCCGTCCATGCCGCCCAGCTCCACCTTGTGGGTGAGCATGAACCACCAGGAGTCGAGCTTGAGCGGGTCGGTGTTGAAGACGACGAAATCGGCGAGCTTCCCGACCTCGATGGTGCCGAGTTCGTCCTCCATCATGAGGTCGGCAGCCGAGTCGCGGGTCCAGTGGATGATCCCCTTCTCCACGCTTATCTTCTCGCCGGGTCCCCACTCGGCTTTCATCTTGTAGTTCAAGCGCGTCGCCGCCAGGAACAGCCCGTACATGGGATTGATCGGCCCGGCGCACCAGTCGCTCCCGAAGGAGATGTTGACCCCCGCGTCCTCCATGCTCTTGAACGGGTACACGAGCTGCATCCTCTCCGGCCCGAGCGCCTTCGGCCCGGTCTCTCCGTACCAGAAGTGCGCCGGCTGCATGGCAGCGGACACGCCCAGCCTCGCCATTCTCCGCTGGTCCTCCGGCGTCGGCATGACGCAATGGTCAACCCTGTGCGGGACCGGCAGCCTGCCGCCCTCGGGGGCCACCCTCTCGTAACCGTTCACCGCGTCGCGAATCGCCGCGTCCCCGCAGGCGTGCGTGCACACCTGGAGCCCCAGCCCGGCGGCAAGTTCCACCACCGCGTTGTAGTCGTCCGCGTTCCAGCTCGGCTCCCCCCGGAAGCCGGGCCGGTCGGCGTAAGGCTCCAGCAGGTAAGCGGTATGGTTGGTGGAAACGCCGTCGGTCCCCATCTTGACGGACCTCCCCAGCGTCAGGTGCTCGTCGGACTCCCTCTTACCCAGTTCCATCCACTCGATCAGGAATGACCGGAGCTCGTCCATCGCGCCGGGCATGTGATGGTTGATGTAGAAGGTGCCCCGCATCCTGCAGTTCTCAAAGCCGCCGCGCTCCTTGTACTCGAGGATCAGGGGGATGAAGGACTTGTGCACCATGACATCGTCGTACGCGGTGACTCCGACCGCCAGGGCCGCGTCGATGGCGCTGTCCATCCCCTCGAGCATCCTGGCCCGCAGGTCCGATCCCAGCTCCTCCCAACTGAAGAAATACATGGGCTCGAAGAACCAGAACGTGAGGAACTCCCCGGTGGGCCGCCCGTCGGCGTCCCTTACCGGGTAAAGCTGCTCGAACATCTCCGGGTTGCGGTCCTCCATCAGCTCCAGCGCCATGGAGTTCGCCCACCCGCAGTGGGCGCACTCGGACCAAAGCAGGAGGGGCCGGTCCTTTATAACCGCGTCCAGGGTCTCCCTGCGAGGGACACCTCCCGGGACCAGGTCGTAGCTCCAGCCCATGCAGTAGACGAAGGGGAGGTCGGGGTTCTCACCGGCGTGAGCCCGGACGGCCTTCTCGATCTCCTCGAACGACTTGCAGTTGTACAGCTCCCGGGAGAGCAGCGGCTCCAGCGCGCCGACCCACATTATGTGGTTGTGGCTGTCGATGAAGCCGGGCGTCACCACGCGGCCGGCCGCGTCTATTACCTCGGTCTCGGGGCCGATGAAAGGCGCCAGCCCGCCCTCGTCACCCACGTAAACGAACCGCCCGTCCCTGGCGGCGAAGGAGGAAGCCCTGCTTCCCTCGCCCTCGCAGGTGAGAACGCGCCCGTTCAGGAGCGCGAGCTCGGCCGGGTCCGACCCGTCCCGCGCGAAACGGGACTCCGATCCCTGCCAGTTGAAGATACCCATGTCACCGCTCCTCTCGTTGCCGTGCCGCCGCCGCCCATGTCAAGCAATCCCCGCCGCCGGGATGTCCCGCCGCCAGGTCCGTCCCCCGTCAGACAATCCCCGCCGCCGGTCTGTCCCACGGCCAACCATCCCGCCGCCAGGTCCGTCCCGTACCATCCCGCGCTTCGATCAGGATGTTCGATTGCCGTCTTTGAGCCACCCTCCTGTCAGTATAGGATAATCCGGCGAAGAGTTGCTCGGGCGACCGGAGGAGACTGCTGAAAGACGATCCCCCAGAACCTGGAGTCACCGGCATGGAACAAGAAGAGTTCAGCCCCTCGGACTCAGAAATAAAGCGCAGGAAACAGGCGTTTGTCACGCTTCTGGCCAGTCTTTACGCAGGCTTCATCGCCTCGTCGCTGATCATACAGAAAAGAGTCTCGTGGATCGCCTGCCTCGCGGTCGGCATGGCGTTCATCGCCTCGGCATTGCTGCTCTTCCGGTTCTTGAATTCGTTGAAGAGCCTGCGCGTTTCCATATCGGGCACCGGACTTGAGCGCCGCACCGCAAAGACCCTGGAGCACTACTCCCTGTCCGCTGTGTACGGGATGAGAATAAAGAGAAGGACGAACCGTCTCATAAGGGAAATCACGATAACGCTGGATGACGGCAGGCATCTTTTGATTAACGGTTTCGAGGACAGCTTCGAGGACCTCAAAGACGCCATCCTTCGCGGGGCCGGAAAGGACGTCTCTCCGCGTGAAGTTATCGAACCGATGGACTTCGACAATCCCCTGTTCTATGCGCTCCTGGGACTGCCCATCAGTTTTCTCGCGGTGGCGCTGCTGAGCGTCCTGTCCAGCTATAGCGTGGCGAAGATGAGAATCGTCATGTTCGCGACGGCCGCATACGCCTTCGGCATGGCTCTGTATTTCGCGCTCAAGAAACCGATTTCCGCGAGTTACGGCCGGTTACGAGTTCCAATCGACTACACTTCGGCTTCGATCATGGCGGTTGTCGCCATTGGCATTCTCATCACTGGCTTCATGCTGTGATCCACGAGACCATCCCGCCGGCAAGCCCCGACGCCTGCCATCAGGAGGCCCCGCCCGCCACGGAGCAATCCCGTACATTCCCCCAAACACCGCCATTCCCCGTATAATATCTCTCGGAGAGGTGACCGAGTGGCCGAAGGTGACGGTCTCGAAAACCGTTGTGGGCGCGAGTCCACCGTGGGTTCGAATCCCACCCTCTCCGCCAGAAAGCCCCACTCCGGTGGGGCTTTCTGGCGGAGAGGGTGGTACGTAGATTCCGGTAGGGGTCACCGCGCGCCGCCCACATCTTCGAAGCTCACCCAAATCAGAAATGAGCTCGTGTGATGTGCCCCGACATAGGGCCTTGCTTGCGAGAGAAGTATCCGAGATCAAACGACCTTCGCCGCGCGGCGCGTGGAGTGGGTTCAAAGCCACCGATTAGCCGCTTGGCAGAAACCAGCAATACTTCTGTGCTCACCGTGAAGTGGAGCTTCCTGAAACAATAGCTTCGGCAGTCTTCTTATCTACAACAACCCATTTGTCCGCTATATTCCTGGTTGCTGCTTCGTCAAGCTTTGATAAATCGATGGGAACATCATCTGTTGCGTGTGACATCTTTGGATTCTCAAGAACACGGGAACCTCCTACTTCACGAGACTTCACGCTTGGTTCGTTGAAAGGCGGCATAGTGCCAGCAGAGGCAAGTTTCGCGTCCGCAAGTATCCACTTGTTTCCCTCGCGTTTGAAGGTAAAGTACCGTTCTGCTCCTTCACCTGCATATTGGTTGTCAGGATTAGCTTCAAATCTCGTTGGAGTCAGGTGGTAAAAGGTTTCGTCTTTGATGTCAAGTACAAATGCATCTCCCTGTTTGCGAACACCTAATGCTTCTGCAAATATGGCAAAGTCGTCAAAAGTTCCAGTCGTTCCTCTGGCTTTCAACTTTCCCACGTCTTCCGCCTGACGGGCAGCAAGCCCTGGGGCCATCTCAGAAGGCTCAATAATGGGAGCGTCGGCTATTTGTGGATTGTTCTCTGGGTCAGACGAGACAAGGAAGCGATCTCTCTCGTTCAAGTACTTATAAACAAGCGCTTTCATCTCTGCGAGCTCGTCTACGGAAAGAGTGGCGCTGGTCCTGACCGAAACTCGCACCGCGACGAGGACTCCAACGAGCGTTAGGAGGCCGATGGCTGCTATTATAAAAGCGGTGACAACGATCTTCTTCGAGGTGGGTTTCATCGGTCCCCTTGGATTGTCTGCCGTTCAATGATTATCACACAATGTCCACAGAAGGCCATCAATTGGATTCATTATGCTTGGGTCATTGTTTTCACGTAGTTTAATAACAGAAGGGATCTGCTGTTCTTATTTAATAATAGGGCTATTGAGTAAAATAAGAACGTGCTAGAATCAACGTTAGTTCAGCGAAGTGAAACTGGAGAATATCGATGCGATCAGGAACCTGGATTCAACAACCCGCAGGATTTCGAGCCTTTATCCCTCGGGATCTTCCTCCTGATCCCGCGATCAACATGGACGATAACCTGATAATGCTTTTGACCGAAGCAAACGGCGCCCTGTGCCGCTTG
>CAZAIS010000257.1:0-4509 GCA_964485255.1 uncultured Acidimicrobiales bacterium
CGAGCAGGCCTGATATCCTGTTGCTCGACGAGCCGGCGGCCGGGCTCAACCAGTACGAGACCGGGGAGCTGTCCGGACTCCTCGCGGGATTCCGTGACCGGGGGCTTACCATCCTGGTTGTCGAGCACGACATGGGCCTGGTAATGGAGATATCCGATGAAATAGTCGTGCTCGACTACGGCGAGGTCATCGCGAGGGGAACGCCAGAAGAGGTAAGAAACAACCCGAAGGTCATAGAGGCATACCTGGGGATAGAGGCATAGAAATGCTGAGAGTCGAGAAACTTTCCACGTTCTACGGGAACATCCAGGCTCTACGTGACGTGTCCATAAGCGTACGCCGTGGCAAGATAACGACCATCATAGGGGCCAACGGAGCAGGCAAATCGACGCTCCTGCGTACGATAAGCGGCTTGAACAAGGCCCGCCACGGGCTCGTTATCTATGAGGATAGAGACATAACAAACCTGCGGGCGAACAAGATCGTGCACGACGGCATATCGCTGGTCCCCCAGGGGAGGCAGGTGTTCGGCGACATGACGGTGGCGGAGAACCTGGCGCTTGGAGCGTACGTGCGTCGCTTTGGAGACAGGAGCGAGGTCGGGCAGGACCTTGACATGGTGTACGAGTTGTTCCCGGTGCTCCTGGAGCGCAAGAGGCAACTCGCCGGGACTCTCTCGGGCGGCGAGCAGCAGATGCTGGCGGTCGGCCGGGCCCTCATGTCGCGCCCGAAGCTGCTGCTGCTGGACGAACCCTCGATGGGCCTCGCTCCCAGGGTTATACAGTCGATTTTCAAGACGCTGTTCCGGTTGCACGAGCAGGGGCTTACAATACTCCTCGTCGAGCAGGACGCGAAGATAGCACTTGAGACGGCCGATTACGGGTACGTCATGAAGACGGGCAAGGTCGCCCTGGAGGGGGAGGCGGCGACGCTGCTCGAGAACGAAGAAGTCAAGAAAATCTACCTGGGGTAGGGTGCGTCATGGATCGGGATGAAACCGCCGTCGAAAGCCTCGACGACATCAAGTACGACGACAGGGGGCTCGTTCCCGCGATCGTCCAGGAGGAAAGCACGGGCGAGGTGCTGATGCTTGCTTACATGAACCGGGAATCGCTCGAGCGGACGATCCGTACCGGGCGGACGTGGTTCTATTCGCGAAGCCGCCGTGAGCTCTGGCCTAAGGGTGAGACGAGCGGGAACGTCCAGAAGGTCGTAAGAGTCTTCTACGATTGCGACGCCGACACACTGCTGGTCAAGGTCGTGCAGGTGGGGGCGGCATGTCACACCGGCCGGCACAGTTGTTTTTATCGCGAAATCGGCGATGACCTGACCGGGAGCGCGTCAGGATGAATCACGGTGCCGCTCGTGCGGGAGCGTGACGGTTTGTTATAATCCAGAAGGCACCATTCTCGACCATCGGTGGGAAGCTTGCCTTTAGACGACATTGCTCCGGAAACCATCGAATTCGTGGATACGTATATCGACCAGTTTGTCACCTGGGACGTCCTGGCGTACTTCCACGAGAACCCCGACGTGGCCAGGAGGCCCTCCGGGATAGCGATGGATACCGGGCGGCGGCAGAGTGCCATTGAGCCCGTCCTGGAGATCCTGATGGCAAAGGGGGTCTTGCGGACCGATTCCGACGAGCACGGAGAGCCGGTATACCAGTATTCCGCTACCGCAGAGTTCCGCAAGGGCATGGACGACTTCATCATGGCGACCCGGGACAGGACAAACCGCCTGGCGATAGTGGGAATGGTCCTCCAGAAGGAGGCGAAGCGCCTCTGAGTCCGCCGCATCAGCCTGTTTGACAGCCTCATGCGTGTTTCCTAGAATCAGTCTCGAGCGGGAGTAGCTCAGTTGGTAGAGCGCGACCTTGCCAAGGTCGAGGTCGCCGGTTCGAGCCCGGTCTCCCGCTCCATCAAGCGTTTCATGCACGTATTGCGGCGCGTGCATGCGATCCGCTGCGACCTCCACAGGGGGGATTCCCATTTAGGCGGACGCGTTGCGTTAACTGTCAACGCCAGGTGATTCCCGGCTTTGACGCTGATGGATGGAGCCGGGTAACATAAGCTGATTCACCGTACTGTGTATCGAGCGTTACCATTGAGAACGGGTAAAACCCGCAAGAGCGGCCCGGCGCGGCACGACAGGCGCCGGTCCCGTTTCCGCGAGATGTGCGCATGGACCGGTTGTCAGATTTCCTCCAGGAGGCGATCGCGTGAAAGACCGTATCACAAAGGGCTTCTGCCTCATTTTTCTGACGGTGATCCTCGCAGCTTCGACGTTTGCGGCCCAGACGGCCCAGGCGGCCGCGGCGGAGAAGAACGGCGCCGACGGGGCGGCTACACCACCGGGAGGGACCTGCTGGTACCTGGCCGAGGGATACACGGGAGGCGACTTCGACACCTACGTGCTGGTGCAGAACGCCGGCGACCGGGAAGCGAACGTGACGATGGATTTCCGGCTTGCGACCGGGGCAAAGGCTTCCGGGCTTCAGGCGACGGTGACGCCGGAGACTCGCTTGAGCGTGCACCTGGACGAGATGCCGGGGCTCTCATCGGCCGAAGTCTCCACGATAGTCACGTCCGACACCCCGGTCGTTGTCGAGAGGGCGATGTACTTCGATTACTACGGCAGGAGGGGGGGGCACGTCTCCGTCGGCGCCCGGGACGCCTCGATTTCCTGGTACTTCGCGGAGGGCTACACGGCCGGGGGATTCGATACCTACATGCTCATTCTCAACCCGAGCGCGGAAAAGGTCAGGGCGATGGCCTACTTCGTACTGCCCGACGGGCGGATACTCGAGCCCCTGACTTTCGACCTCGAGGCATACGCCCGGCGGACCCTGTACCTTGATGCCGTTCCGGGCCTCGAGAGTACCGAAGTCTCTACCCTGGTCGTGGCCGGAAGTCCGATTGTCGCAGAGAGGTCCATGTACTTCGATTTCAACGGAAGGGACGGCGGTTCGTGCTCTCTGGGGACAGCTCGTCCTTGCGACAGGTGGTATTTCGCGGAGGGGTGCACCGGCGAAGGGTTCGATACGTACCTGCTGCTGCAGAACCCCAACGACGGCGCGGTTGACGTGGAGGTCGGTTTCCAGGTGGCGCAGGGACGGGCTGAACCCATCTCGTTGAGTGTTCCGGGAAACGCCCGCAGGACACTTCATCTCAACGAGATTCCCGGATTGGGCAACCAGGACGTATCGACCACCGTCAGCGCGGCCAAGCCGGTCGTAGCGGAGCGGGCCATGTACTTCGAGTGCGGGGGCGGGAAGGGCGGGCACTGCTCCATCGGGTACAAATCCCCCTCGAAGTCGTTCCGGCTGACCGAGAACTGCACCTTGAGGGGCTTTGAATCCTACCTGCTGGTGCAGAACCCGAACCGGGCCCCGGCAAAGGTGAAACTCGAGTTTCAGGCGGACCAGCCGGCAGCGGTCGAGCCCGTGACCCTCGAGGTGCCCGCCCGGACGCGTACATCGCTCCGTCTCAACGGTGTCCCGGGCCTCGAGAATACGGGCGCGGCCGTTTCGGTCGCCTCCGACAGGGACGTAGTTGTCGAGAGCTCAGAGTACTACTCCTATTACGGCAAAGATGGCGGGTCGTGCTCGATAGGGCCGGACCAGGGCGTTGACGTCCCACCCAGGACCGTCACAGTGGGCGCCGTGACAATAGAGTACGACGGCAGGTATTACCGGGTCACCAAGGACATGACAAGGGGCGCCTCCCATTACCAGATCGGGCGGCAGTACGGGCAGGCTATTAAATCCATCTTCAAGGACTACGAGTTCAACGTGAGCAATTACCTGGCTCAGCTGGCGTGCATGGGCGAACTGATGTTCGGCATCACGCCCGAGGAGATAATCCGGAGGATAAACGTCATCAAGAAGAGCCTGCCGGCTGATTACAGCAGGGAAATCGAGGGGCTTGCCTCCACAATGGAAGGAACATTGCTCTGGGACAGCACCGAGGAGATGTTCGGCATCAACCTGCTCACCGACGTCGGCAGGGGAAGCCGCTGCAGCGCGCTGGGGGCCTGGGGGCAGAGCTCCTCCACGGGCTCCACCATCGCCTTCAGGACGCTCGACTGGTTCGGAGGGTTGGGCAACGAGATAAATAAAGGCAACGCGCTCACGGTGTACCGCTACCGGGACCGCGACCTCTACCTGATAGGGACACTCGGGCACATAGGGTGCCTGACCGGCATAAGCATGCGGGCCGGTTCGAAATCCTCCGGAGTAATGGGTGCCATACTCGACTGTGGAGTGGACGGCACCGAGTACAGGGCCGAGGGGTGCCGTTCGTATGTCTTCGACCTGCGCTACGCGCTGGAGCACTGCTCGACGAAGGCGCGGATCTCCGATTTCATGACCGACCCGGCCCGTGATTACGCATACTCCCACCTGATATTCCTTGCCGACAAAGACGATGCCTGCGTCGTCGAGAACAACGTCTCGGGGGTCGGCGACCCAGCAAGGCGCGCGTCGAGGACCGACGCCTCGGAGCTCAA
>CAZAIS010000258.1:0-4507 GCA_964485255.1 uncultured Acidimicrobiales bacterium
AGCAGGACCCGGTGTTCTCCGCGTAGTAAACCTGGTGGGCAGAGCCGTCGTAACCATCTCACACCACGTTGGGGTTGCCGCCCGAGTCGAGCGCTATCTGCGGGTCGACGTTGCCGGTCGTGGTGCCGGTGGACACCAGTTGGGGGGCCCAGCAGGACCCGGTGTTCTCCGCGTAGTAAACCTGGTGGGCAGAGCCGTCGTAACCCCACCACACCACGTTGGGGTTGCCGCCCGAGTCGAGGGCTATCTGGGGTGAGTAGTTACCGGTCGTGGTGCCGGTGGACACCAGTTGCGGGGCGGTCCAGGCCGCAAACGCCGTCGGGATGAAGAGCAACAGGGCAACCAGCACGGCACCAGCCACCGGCCCTGCCAGCCCTTTCGGGCTCTTCCTTCGGTGTCTTTTTGTTGCCGCCTCAGGACTCATTCTAAACCTCCCAGCCTTTTGGATGAAAAGCCTCATCTCTTGTCTACCCTTACCGGTTAGTGCCTCACTACCCGACCGTCAGAGCAGCAATACCAAGAAAGCCGATCACTGACGGAAGAACCATGGTGATTATAGCATCAGGCCATTCACCCGCCCGGGCCTCATGGCAACAGGATGGCGACGCATCAATAGCTCTGGATCGAATAGGTCGCGCGCCTGCGTCTCGGAACGCAGCGCCAGCGCCGGTACAAGCCCACCCTTGCAAGGAACCCCATCATATAGTTGGTGTAGGAGACGCAGGTGTATCCTGATAGACTGCGGATATGCATAATGTCCACCCGGTGCCGGGTCGCAGGGGATTGGAGCAAGACGTGAAAGCGACAGGAACGCATGTGGGTCGTCAGCGCTGGTTGTGGATGTCGGTCGTTCTCATAGTACTGGTACTGGCGGCGGCTTCCTGCGGCGGCCCGTCTTTCTCGCAAGAGACCACCACGGCTCTGAACCGGGAGCTGGACACGGTGATGGAATCGAACAAGATCCCGGGCGCCGTCGCCGGGATCCGGGCGCCTTCACGCGGGACCTGGTTCGTGGCGAAGGGCAAGGCGGATGTACAAGCAGGCACGCCCATGAAGACGGACGACAAGTTCCGGATCGCGAGCGTGACCAAGACTTTTACCGCTACTATGGTTTTGATCCTCGCGGACGATGGCAGGCTCTCGCTAAACGACAAGCTATCTGAGTATCTGCCAGAGATCGCGAACGCGGAGAACATCACGATAAGACAGCTTCTGAACCACACCTCGGGCATACGGGATGAAGACCCTGCGGGCGTCTGGGCCGAGTATTTCGCGCACACCGACAGTATGCAGAAACAGTGGACCCCAATGGAAGTCTATCAGGCGTACACGGGGGGCGAGGTCCAGGAGGAGCCGGGCGAGTGGGAGTACTCCAACGCCGGCTACGTGGTGCTGGGCATGGTCATCGAGAAGGTGAGTAAAACGAGCGTGCCCGGCTTCTGCGAGGCCGAGATCACCGGACCCCTGGGGCTCGAAGACACTTACTTCCCGGAAGGCCCGGAGATCACCGGTGAGTACGCACACGGCTACGACGGTACAACAGACGTGACCCGCATGGACATGTCCTGGGACTTCACCGCGGGCGCGATGATCTCGACGGCATCAGACCTGCAAGTCTGGTCGAAGGCGTTCGCGACCGGTGAACTCCTGTCTCCCGAGATGTTCGAGCAGCAGAACACGTTCGTCGACCTTCCCGGCCGCGAAGGAAACGTGAAGGAAGGGCTTGGCCCGGAGTATACATACGGGTGGCTCGGACATGCCGGGGCGAACATCGGATACCAGTGCGAGATGTGGTACTACCCAGAGGAAGACGCCACGATAGTCGTATTGATGAACAAGCTCTCGAGCGACGAAAGCGATCTTGGCGCTGCGACAAAGGCGTTCATGCAGCTCGCCGACACTTTGTTCCCCGGGATCCTCCCGGCTCCCCACGGTTGAACCGGACTTGTACCGCTTTTCCTGATCGCGCAACGAGCTCGAGGGAATGCGGACCGTTGAAGCGGTATCGCTGCTGCACTTTTACATTACATACGCGGCGTGGTGGTTTTAGCTCCCCCGGCAGGACTCACCCCACGCTCCCCGGTCGCGCGGTGACCCCTCTTGTTACTCGAGGTCGTCACAACACCGTGGCTGCAGGTTCGAGTCCCGTCCGGGATGTTGTGATGATCGTGAGGAGTGGCTCCCCGGGCAGGACTCGAACCTGCAACACACTGGTTAACAGCCAGTTGCTCTACCGATTGAGCTACCGGGGAACGGTCAATCCGCAGTCACAAAATCCAATTATAGAGAACGCCCGATAAAACGCAAAACCGGGGTCGAACCGTCATCCTGCGTTTTCGCCCCGCCACACGGAAAACCTCTGGCCGGTGCAGTATTTACGCCTGACCCCTATTTTGCGCTAGAGGAGCTTCGTGGATTCCGTGGGAGCGGGAGTCTTCACTACCAGGAACCTGAAGGGACCGTCGCCCTCGTTGAGCAGCCGGTGGGGTATGCCCTTCGGGCTTTCGATCAGCATGTCGGATGAGACATCCGCCTTCTCGTCCCCTATCTCTACGATGCCGTGGCCTTCCAGGACGTAGAAGAAGACATCCACCGGCGTGATGTGCTTCTTCAGGGACTGGCCGTGCCCCAGCTTTATCTCGACCACCTGGACGTATTCGCTCGCGAAGAGTTTTCTCACGTCCACGTGATGAGGCGTCTCTGCGATTGGAACGTTCTCGTACTCGACGACGTTTATCATCCATCTCCTCCAGGATCGGTAGCTCTCGATACTTTGCGCCGCACGGGTTGTTGCACGGGTTGTTATCAATCACCGCTCTCGCCCGGACCGCCGGGCTCTTCTCCGGGTTCTGCGGTCGAGGGTATGCCCGGCAGGCCTCCCTCGGCCATCGCCGCGGCGCACTTGTCCGCGTAGGGGCACCACTCCATGCACCCGAGATCGAGCCTGGGGTTGGGAAAACGGTGGCCGCACTCGCGGCATTTCCGGGATACGTCGTCCTTGAAGAACTCCACCTTGGCGCCACAGACGGGGAACGGGGTCTCGAAGATGTCCTCCGGCTTCCAGAAAAGCGTGTTCTGTCCCGGGCAGATGGTATCCATCACCGATCACCGCCGGGAGCGTTCACCGTCTCCAGGACGTCACCCTTGATGCTTACCTTGATAAGCCGCAGCGGTATGCCCTTTCCGGATTCCTTGAGCGACTCGTGAACCAGGTGGACGAGGCCGAAACAGCACGGCACCTCCATGTGGACGACGTCTATTGCCGCGATGTCGTTCTGCTTGAAGATCTGCGCGAGTTTCTTCCTGTAGAACTCGAAGCTGTCCAGCTTCGGGCAGGCGATCATCAGGACCTTCCCGTCGAGAAAACGCCTGTGAAAATCTGCGAACGCGAAGGGCGCGCAATCGGCGGCGATGACCAGGCGGGCACCCTGGTAGTAGGGCGCGGTCACCGGCACCAGCTTGAGCTGCACGGGCCAGTTCGCGAGCCCGGACGGCACCTCCGACGGCTCACCCGGCTCACCGACCGCGTCCTGGAGCTCGCATGGCGTCAGCACCCGGGGCGTCGAGCCGGGACATGCCGCGGCCGCTTTGTTCTCCATGTGCTCCCGCGCGGCGACCTCGTCGAACTCGGGCGCCTCGCGCTCCTCGATCGTTATGGCCCCCTGGGGACACTCCCCCAGGCAGGCGCCCAGCCCGTCGCAGTACGTTTCGCTCACGAGCCTGGCCTTGCCGTCGATTATCTCGATGGCGCCTTCAGCGCACGCCGTAGCGCACTGCCCGCAGCCGTCACACCTGTCCTCGTCTATGACAACTATGTTCCTTGCCGCCATCTATCCCCTCTCGGCGGTCACTCCGGCGAGAACTCGCTCTTCTCTGCGCCGCATACCGGGCAGACCCAGTCGTCGGGAAGGTCTTCGAAAGCCGTGCCGGGCTCCACCCCGTTGTCAGGATCTCCATCAGCCGGATCGTACACGTAACCGCAGACACCGCAGACGTACGTCTTCATCGGTTCTCCTTTCCGAGCTTCTCCACCCTCTTGCTTTCGTTCGCCGGCGCCGCCACGCCCGGCGGAATCCTTCTCTCCCGCCGCTCCCCTGTACGTGGGCGCCGCGGCGGGGGCTTTGCCCTTCTTATCGTGGTACGCGGCGTAAGTCATCGGCTTGCTGTCGCCTAGCACCTTGCCGCCCGTAACGTCGGCGATGAAAACCGTGTGGGTTCCCGCGTCCACGCTGCCCGATACCCTGGCCTCCAGCACGGAAACCGCGTGCTCGGTCACGATGGGGCACCCCGAGTCGCCCTCGATCGTCTCCACGCTCTCGAACTTGTCCACTTCCCGTCCGGTCTTGAATCCGAAGGCGCCGATCAGGTTCAACGGCGCGTCGATATCCAGCACCGATACGCAGATGATGCCGCCGCCCTCGATAAGCTCATGCGTATAGTTGCCCTTGTTGATCGCCACCGCGATCCTCGGGGGCCAGTGGTGGTGGCTCCGGCTTCTCGAGCGGCG
>CAZAIS010000259.1:0-4504 GCA_964485255.1 uncultured Acidimicrobiales bacterium
ACACCGCCTGCCTGGAGCTCATAGGCCGCGACCGGCTGCCCGGGTGGTACCTCAGGCGCCTCGGCGCGGGGACGGCGGGAGCCTCCACCTTCAACGTATACCTGGGGCTCGACTGCGATTATCGCGACGTCGGTCTCGAGAACCACGAGACTTTCGTCAATACCGGCTTCGACCTGGACGGTCACTACGAAATCATGAAGGCGGGCATCGACGTCGAACCCGCCGAAGCAGCGGTGACGGCTTACAATGCCGTAGACCCGGATTTCTCGCCCCCCGGCACGGCGGTCGTTGTCATAACACTCGTCGCGCGCGCCGAACCGTGGCTGAAAGTCGCGCCGGCGGACTACGACGACACCAAGGCGAGGGTAGCCGACAGGGTTATCGGGCTGGCCGAGCGGGCCGCCCCGGGCATACGCGATCACATTGAGGTGGTGGAGGTCGCGACTCCGCTGACGAACGCCCGGTACACCGGGAACCTCTCCGGCAGCATTATCGGCTTCAACGAGACGTTCAAGGGGACCGGGCTTGACCGGCTGCCGTCGCAGGGCCCCCTCGAGGGTCTGCATTTCGCCGGCGCGTGGGTGAACATAGGTGGAGGATACGAACCCTCGATCTACAGCGGTTACCTGGCGGCGAGACAGGTCATCGAGGAGATCGACGGCATCGCCGATCCGCGCCGCGCGGCGGGGGTGCGCAGGCGGATCGAAGAGCAGGCGGGCGCCGCCGAAGAAGTGAAAGAGTCTGCGATCCTTCCGATCAAAGAGAGGCTCGGCGAGCTCCACCCGCGGCGCGTAGCTCTCAGGGTGGCCGAGGTCATCGACGAGACGGAGACGGCAAAGACGTTCAGGATGGAGACTGACGGCGGCGCGCTTCCCCCTTTCCGCGCGGGCCAGTACGTCAACCTGTTCGTGGAGATCGAAGGGGTCGCGACTTCACGGCCTTTCAGTATCGCCTCCGCGCCGGGCAGCCCTTACTGGGACCTTACCGTAAGGGGGGTGCCCGGCGGCTTCGTTTCTTCACACCTGTTGGAGGCGGTGAAACCAGGGGACAGGTTCGAATCAACCGGGCCCGCCGGGAGCTTCTGTTACGAGCCGCTGTCGGACACCGGCTCACTGGTGCTGCTGGCGGGAGGCAGCGGTATAACACCCTTCATTTCGATGCTCAGGGAAGCCGTACGACGAAGGAGCCCGGTGGACGTCCACGTGATCTACGGGAGCAGAGACCCGGGAGACGTCATATACGCGCGGGAGCTCGAGCGGCTCACCCTCGAGAACGAGAACGTGAAAGTTGACACGGTCGTAAGCGAGCCACCCCTGGACTACGAGGGACCGCGCGGTCTCCTGGACCGTGAGATGATATCGGGACTCATCGGGTCGGTAGAGGGCAGGACCTTCTTCATCTGCGGTCCGCAAGCGATGTACCCGCTCTGCCGTGGCGCGCTCGAGGAGCTGGGTGTCCCGGCCAGGCACGTGAAGACCGAGGTGTACGGCCCCGCGGCGGACGTGACCGAAGAGCCGGGATGGCCCGGCGTCGCCCCGGACGCGCTCTTCCGCGTGACAGAGTTGCGCACGGGCCTGGAGTTCGAGGCGGCGGCCCGGGAACCACTGATGAACTCCCTGGAGCGCGAGGGGATCGTAATCCCCGCGATCTGCAGAGCAGGTGAGTGCGGCGCGTGCAGGACGCGGCTGGTGGCGGGCAGGGTGTTCACGCCGGCGAGGATCGAGACGAGGAGGGTCGACAGGGCGGCCGGTTTCATCCACCCGTGCATGAGCTATCCGATCGAGGACCTCGTATTAAGAGTATAGCGCCGCCGCCCGGGCGACGGTGGCCGGGCCCGTTCATGCGGCGCGGAGGCGGAATCACATACTCGAGCGCGGCGGCCGATTCTCTCTGAAGGGAGACGGATTATGGGTGAGAAGCTGTGGTACAGGTCCTACGCCGCCGGAGTCCCGCATCACATCGACTACGACAAAACGACCATGCCGCAGGCGCTGTCGCGATCGGCCGAGAGATTCGGCGACAGGAACGCCGTAAGCTACATGGGCAAGAGCATCACCTACCGCGAGCTGGACCGGCTGGTCAACAGGTTCGCGAGGGCGCTTTCCGACCTCGGCGTGGGCGAGGGCGACAAGGTGGCCGTGGTCCTGCCGAACATCCCGCAGGCGATCATCGCCATCATGGCGGCATACCGCATCGGCGCCGTCGTGGCGCTTAACAACCCGCTCTACACGGAGCGCGAGCTCGCGTACCAGTTCGCCGACTCCGACGCCAGGGTGGCGATAACCCTGTCCGTCCTCGTCCCGCGGGTCACGGGCGTGATGAAGGAGACCTCCATCGAGAAGGTCGTGAGTTGCCAGGTGAACACGTACCTCCCCTTCCCCAAGAAGCAACTGTTCCCGTTCGTCAAGAAGAAGATGTACCGCAGGGTGGAGTCCTCGGGTGACGTCGTCACGTTTGAGGAACTGATCGGGAGGTACCCCGACGATCCGGTCCAGGACAGATCCGGGTGGGACGAGCTCTCGACCCTCATATACACCGGGGGCACTACGGGCCTGGCGAAAGGCGTGATGCTGTCGCACGCGAACATCTCCTGCAACGTGCAGCAGTTCAGGGCCTGGTTCCCCGAGCTGGAGCCCGGAGAGGAGTCCATCATCGGGAACTTCCCCATCTTCCACGCGGCCGGGTTCACCGCCTGCCAGAATTTCATGATCTGGATGGCATGGGAGCACGTCATGATACCGCGCCCGGAGCCCAAGGCAATCGTGGAGCTTCTCAGGAAGTACAAGCCGGGCTGGTTGCCGGGCGTGCCTTCGATCTTCGTAGGCCTCCTGGCCAGCGACGAGTTCAGGAAGATGGACCTTTCGTTCATCAAGGGCTTCTTCTCGGGCGCGGCGCCGCTCGCGGCGGACACGATCCGAGACCTCGAGGTCCTGACGGGAGCGACCATACTGGAGGTGTACGGCATGACCGAGACCTCGCCGATCGCAACCGTCACCCCATGGGGCGGCCGGATAAAGCCCGGGACGGTCGGTTGCCCGGTCCCTGACACCGAGGTAAAGATTGTAGACCTCGTTGATGGCATGGAAGAGGTCGTGCGGGGGGAGACTGGGGAGATCGCGATCAGCGGCCCGCAGATCATGATGGGCTACTACAAGAAACCCCGGGAGACGCGCGAGACACTTCGAGACGGATGGGTGTTCACGGGGGATATCGGCTTCTTCGATGAGGAAGGATACCTGTCGATCGTGGACAGGAAGAAGGACATGGTGATATCAGCCGGATACAACGTCTACCCGGTAGAGGTCGACAACACGCTGTTCGAACATCCCGGGATACTGGAAGCCTGTTGCGTGGGTTACCCCGACCGCTACCGCGGCGAGTCGATACGCGCGTTCGTTGTCGCCAGGGAAGGCGAGACCCTGACTCCGGACGAGGTCGTTTCATTCTGCAGGGAGAAGCTCGCCCCCTACAAGGTCCCCCGGGAAGTAGTCTTTCTCGACGAGCTTCCCAAGACGGCCGTCGGAAAGATACTCAGGAGAGAGCTGCGAGACATGGAGTTGCCGAATCGGGATTGACATACGGGACGGCTCTTGAACACCGGCGCTTCGATGTTGATGAAAACGCGAGCGATAGAGTGGCGGAAAGCTGCGCGCCCGGCGCGGAGCGGCGGCGGAGCGCCCCCGTAAGCGGAAGGCGCGGTTAAAAGAAGGGCCCCGCGGCGCGGGGCCCTTTTATCGCCTGTGCCGTTATCAGGCCACCCGAACGATCAGTATCCGATCACGCAGCTACCGCCCTCGAGGCCGTCGTAGTCGTAGTACATGGGCCTCTCGGCGATTATCGGCATTCCGTTCACGCTTTCGACGAGGGCCGAGAAATCAAAGTTCGCTCCGTCACCTACGCCTATGACGTCGGACGGATGTGCGGTTACCCTCGAGTGTGCGGGCACCATCAGCTCCTGGGTCTTCACGCTTCCGTCGCCCAGGGAGTAGGTGATCTTGACGCTCGCGTCGCTGCCGGAGGGGTTCATGATCGCGAGGTACGCGTCGAAGCCCGGGCGGCAGGTGCCTTCCGCGAAGAAGAACAGGGTCCGGGGCGTGTCCGCGCCGAGGACATCGTGTCCGCCACACCACTTTCCCTGGTAGTCGAAGTAAACGGGACGCTCTGCGACGATCGGGACGTTGTTCGTCGTCTCGAGGACCGCCGAGAAGTCGTGGGAGGCGTCGTCGCCCACACCGAGCTTGTCCCTGACGATCACCGTCTCGCGCGATTGCTTTTTGACCGTGAGCTCCTGCGTCTCGAGCCTTCCGTCCCCCAGTATGTAGGTTATCTTCACCGCGGAGTCCCTCTGTCCGGGGTTCATGACCGTGAAGTACGACTCGAAGCCCGGTCGGCAGCTACCCTCCGCGAAGTAGAAGACCCTCGAGGCCGAAGTCGCCCCAACCGAAACGGAGCCGTCGCTCCAGAGACCCTTGTAATCGAAGTACATCGGGCGCTCGACCACGAT
>CAZAIS010000260.1:0-4495 GCA_964485255.1 uncultured Acidimicrobiales bacterium
CGCTCGTCGCCGGCGCCGGCCTCGCGGACCCGGGGGCGCCCGCCGGGCGGGGGGACGAAGGCCCCGACCGCGTCCGCGAGCTCCTCGATGTCTATCAAGCCGATTTCGACATGACCGACGGGAAGCTGGACCTTGCCAAAGAGGGGGGACACTCGGCGCGCAGGGTGGTGCACGCAAGGGGTGACGCGACGGGCTCAGAGGTCGAGAGCGCGCTGGGCAGGGCGCTCTCCCGGAATCCGCGCGTCACCGTGATGGAGCACTCTTTCGTGATCGACGTACTGACCCTGGACTGTGAATGCCGGGGCGTCCTTATCGCGGACAGGCGGCGGAACACGATGATGGTGGCGTGGTGCGGGGCTACCGTCCTAGCGCTGGGCGGGATGGGGGAGGTCTACCTCGTGACCACGAATCCCCCGGTATGCACGGGAGACGGGATCGCCATGGCCTTCAGGGCGGGGGCAAGGGTCAGCGACGTCGAGTTCGTGCAGTTCCACCCGACCGCCCTGCACATTCCCGAGGAGCCCAAGTTCCTGATAAGCGAAGCCCTGAGAGGGGAGGGCGCCCGCCTGGTGGACATGGAGGGGAACCGTATAATGGACGGCGTCCATCCGCTCGGCGAGCTGGCCCCCCGCGATATCGTGGTGTCGAGGATGGTCGAGGTCATGAAGGAGGAGCAGCGCAACCACCTGTTCCTGGACGTGCGGCACCTCGACCCCGGAGAGGTGCGCTCCAGGTTCCCGACGATCCACGAGCACTGCCTGGCGGCGGGCATCGATATTACGCGTCACCGCATCCCGGTCTCGCCGGCGGCTCACTACATGAGCGGAGGGGTCGTTACCGATCTCGACGGGCGCACGGACGTTCCGAACCTCTACGCCTGTGGGGAGACGGCCTGCACCGGCGTCCACGGCGCGAACCGCCTGGCCTCCAACTCGCTCCTCGAGGGACTGGTGTTCGCGAGGAGGATAAGCGACGCGCTGGAGGGAGCCACCCCCGCCTCAGGCGGGGCGCCTTCATCGGGGATTTCCTACTCCCAGAAGGCCGCCGGCGCCTGGGCCAGCGCCGAGCTCCTGAGGGGCAACCTCAGGGAGATCATGCTCGACTCGGTGGGAATGGTCAGGTGCGAGCGCGGCCTGCGGGAAGCGAGGGAGTTTATCGAAGCCAACGCCGACATGATGCGCATCGAGTACGTCGGGATCGACGGGATGGAGCTCAAGAACATGTTCACGCTCGCCTGCCTGATCAGGACGGCCGCCGAGATGAGGCTCGAGAGCAGGGGTTGTCACCGCAGGAGGGACTACTCCGAGCAGGATGACTGGACTTGGCGCAACCACATTGACATGAAGCTTGAGGCCGGGGCCGTTTCCTGCACAAAGAGGACGCAGCCGTCGAGGCCCGCCTCCGAACTCCGGATTCCAAGTCTCAAGAAGGTGTGATCGAATGGACTTAGCCGTGAAGGCGGAAGGCATAATAAGGCTTGCCCTCGCGGAAGACCTGGGTGCCGAGGGAGACGTGACAACGAGCGCGGTCTGCTCTCCGGACGCGCCGGGCAGGGCGGCGATCTTCAGCAGGGGTCCCTGCAGGGTGGCCGGGGGGCCGGTGGCCCGCCGGGTGTTCGAGCTGGCGGGGAAAGGCGCCTCCTGCCAGATGCTCGTTGCCGATGGCGGCAACGCTTCGCCCGACGAGGTCATCGCCCGTGTCGAGGGGCCGATTTCCGCGATCCTGGCTGGAGAACGCACCGCCCTCAACTTCCTGGGGCACCTCTGCGGGGTAGCAACGCTCACGGAGCGCCTTGTCGGGATCGCCGCTTTCAACAATGTCGAGCTGCTGGATACGCGCAAGACGAGCCCGGGAATGCGAGCCCTGGAAAAACACGCCGTGAAGATGGGCGGCGGCGTCAATCACCGGGAAGGACTGTTCGACGGCGTCATAATAAAGGATAATCACATAGCCGCGGCCGGCGGCATCGAGGAGGCTGTCCGGCGGGTCCGCAACGCGTATGGCGACAGGTTTTCGATCGAGGTTGAGGCCGCGACGCTGTCGGAGGTACGACAGGCCGTCGACGCTGAAGCGGACGTCGTAATGCTGGACAACATGGATGCGCCCATGGTGGCGGAAGCGGTGGCGCTCATAGGAGGACGAGCCCGCACGGAGGTCTCGGGCGGTGTCACGCCGCACAATCTGGCCTCGTACGTGGAGCTGGGAGTGGACGCGATCTCCCTCGGGTTCGTGACACACTCGGCCCCGGCCGCGGACCTGTCGCTCGAGCTCGAAACCGGCGGATGCACCTGACTGGAGGCGCTTGGATGCTGCTCGGCATTGACGTGGGGAATACGCAGACTGTGATAGGGGTCTTCAAGGGGGACAGGCTCAGGGATCACTGGAGGATATCGACCGAGAGGGAGCGCACCGCCGACGAGATAGCCCTTTCCCTTGGCGGATTTCTAGCCTTCGTGGGCTGGAGCCTGGACATGATCGACGGGATGATAATCTCTTCGGTGGTCCCGGAGATGACCAGGGCCCTGTGCAAGATGGGGCGCGACATCCTGAAGCTGGAGCCGCTGGTCGTGGACAGCGATACCGACACGGGAGTGGTCATCTTGTACGAGGACCCGAGGCAGGTGGGCGCGGACAGGCTGGTAAACGCGGTGGCGGCGATCGCCAAGTACGGCGCGCCCTGCATCGTGGTGGATTTCGGGACGGCCACTACCTGGGATGCGATCAACAGCAATGGGGAGTACCTGGGAGGCACGATAGCCCCGGGCGTGGAGATATCGGCCGACGCGCTGTTCCGCGAGGCGGCGCGGCTGTCCCGCGTAGAGCTGGTCGCGCCGGCCAACCCCGTGGGCCGGAACACTGTGGAATCGATCCAGTCGGGCATGATCTACGGGACCGCCGGACAGGTGGACAGGCTGGTCGAACTCTTCAGGGACGAACTCGGCGGGGAGGCCCGCGTCATCGCCACGGGCGGGCTCGCGGAGGTGATCGTCGGGGAGTGCCGGACGGTCGATGTTACGGACCCTCTTTTAACGTTGCATGGACTCAAGTTAATATATGACAGGAACAACGAGGCCCGAGAGCCTGATTAAGGTAAAGGAGGAATTCGATGGGTGTTTTCAAGGACGCGGACCAGGTCTACGATCTTCTGGGCGGTCTTTTCAACGACCTCACGGCTGATCCGGCCATAGCGGAGAAGTTCGCCGCCAGCGGTCTGGTGATCAAGTTCGAGTACTCGGAGCCGGACTCTGAGATCTGGCTCGACGCCAGCAAGAAGGACCCCAAGAACCTGGGAGTCGTCTGCGGTCCCGCCGAAGGCCTGACGGCCGAGGTGGAGATGGCCATGAAAGCGGACGTGGCGCACCAGTTCTGGTTGGGCAACGTGAACCTGATGGTCGCGCTCACCCGGAAGCAGATCACCGCCAAGGGTCCGATCCCGAAGATCATGAAGCTCCTCCCCGTCATTAAGCCTGCCTACGCGAAGTACCAGCAGTTGCTCAAGGACCGGGGCCTGGAGGATATGATAACCAAGAAGTAGGCGCCCGACCGGACCCCTGGGGGGGAATGGCGGATATTGCCGGGAAACGCGTTTGACAAAAAAAACGCTGTTCCTTTGTGATATACTCTGCTGAAACCGTCTGGAGACGGCGGGTTAGTGGTGCCATTTTTTCGGGATGGCACTTTTTATTGTGACCGTTTTCTCATAGAGGACAGGGAGAAGGATCATGGACGAGGCCGCCCGGGAGGTCGAGGAGCCAAAGGCCGAGCTCTCTTCGGCGGAGGAGATGCTCGAGCTGATAGTGATCAAGGAAGACGAGATAAGGTCGCGGATCCAGCGTGCCGAGGACGACGCGCAGCGCAAGGTCGAGGAAGCCAAGCTCGACGCGGCGAACAAGAAGCGAGAGGCCTCCGCAGCGGACATAGGAGAGGATTTGCGCGAGGAAGAGCTCGCCAAGGCCGAGGCCGAGGCCGCGAGGATAACCGGGGAGATAGAAGCGCAGGCCGAGGAGATCCGCAGGAAGGGCATGGAGCGCGTGGAGGACGCTATCAGAATAGTCATCGAGGGAGTGCTGCCACCGCTTTAGCGGCCGAGGGGGCACGCCGGATTCCCGGGGGGATGGGTCTTAGATGATTGAAAAAATGGCGAAAGTGGAGATTCTTGGGCTCAAGGACATCTCGCTGGATGCGATCGACGTAATCCACGACCTCGGGACTCTCCACATCGAGGACCTAAGCGAGCGAATCGGCAGCATGGACAACAAGCGCATAACGCGCATGGAGATGGACCCCAAGTATGCCGAGCACGAGGCGACCCTGAACAACCTCAGGGCCAAGGTCGGCGACATGATCAGGGAGCTCCAGCCCGACACCGAGTCGATATCCCGGCAGGACATCGCCACCCAGTACAAGGTCCTCTGGAGCGACAACATGGAGGTCATGGTCTCCCGGGTCGAGAAGACGCTCCGCGAGATCGAGCGGGACACCAAGGACCCCGTTG
>CAZAIS010000261.1:0-4477 GCA_964485255.1 uncultured Acidimicrobiales bacterium
TGGAGGTGCGCAATGAGCAAGTATTACCGGGACGCGGACCAGCTCTACGAGATCTACGGCTACTTCATGGAGAAGATCCTCAAGGACCCAAAGATCGGGCCCAAGATGAGCAAGTCGGGCATCATTATCAACTTCATCTACACCGACCCGGATTGCGAGATCACGATCGACCTCAAGAACCCACCGGTCAAGGAAGGCTACTACGGCAACTACTACCTGGGCCCGTGCGACGTAAAGGCGGACGTCTGGTCCAAGCAGGCCGCCGATTTCTCGCACTCTTTCTGGCACGGCTTCGAGAACCCCGTCGCCGCGGTCTCCCGCGGAAAAGTGAAGCAGGGCGGCAAGGTGACGGCGATGCTAAAGCTGCTGCCGGTCGTACGTCCCGCTTTCGGGATGTTCCCGGTGGTGCTGGATGAGATGGGTTACCAGGATAAAATAATCAAGAAGGATTGACTATCGAGACACAGGCTCGCGCACTCCCGAAAGACCCGGAATCGCGTCTGACCGGGGGGGGCCGGGAATGCCAATGACGGTGATGGCGTTGTCCGGTACGCTGTCATTTCCACGCCAGAGTAATGACCTTGACCGTCAGCTCGCAGCCCTATCTGGACTCAAGCACAGCGCGGTCTTCAACTGATCTCAATGAGGATCGTGGCGACTTCTATGGTAGTCAACGCCCGTGCCTCGTGGTCGGTGAGGCCGCAGTCAAGCGCGTCCGCTAATACGTCGACCTTCACTTAACCTCTCGTGAGCTCAAAAATGAAAGACGGAAGACCGCCGATCGGCATCACAGGTCGGATGTCTCGATCCCGGCGGCTGTGATCCCGACTTATAGCCCGTTTCCGAAGCGCCGGGTGGCTCCAGGACCGGAACCGCGCCATAAGTATCGGATTTGTGATAGACTCGTATCGCTCGGGAGCGTCGAGCGATTCGATGCAGGGTTGCGCATGCGACCGTCACCCGGGCCGTAAGTCGTTCTGGATAATCCAGGAGGGTAGTTATGAATAGAACCGCGAAATCATGCCTGCTGATCGCGGTCCTGGTTCTGGTCGGCTCACTGTCCGTAACAGGATGTGGCTCGACCAAGACCGAGGCCGGGAGCAAGTCGAGTGTACCGGGGAAGCCGGGAAAAGTGACGAAACAGGACGTCGTGAGTTTCGTCGACGAGGCGATAGAATACGCGAAGAAGGTTGGCAAGGAAAAGGCCGTCGCCGAGTTCAATGACCCGAAGGGGAAGTTCGTACGGGGAGAGCTCTACGTCTACGCCTACAACTGGGAGGGAATCGCCCTCGCGAACGGGGGAAACCCATCGCTGGCGGGCCAGAACCTCATCGATATGACCGATCCGCAAGGAGTAAAGGTCATCCAGGAGCTGATCAAGGTGGCGAGGGCCGGAGGGGGCTGGGTCGATTATTCATGGCCTTACCCTGAGACAAAGGTCGAAACACCCAAGCTCGGGTACGCGGACGGTGTCGATGGAACCTGGTGGCTTGGCTCGGGGATGTACGTGAAGTAGCAGGAGCAGGCGAAGTGAATACCCGCGCTATTTCTTGAAGCCCGCCATCCTGAGGCTGATGTTGACCGGGCAGATGTCCGTCCTGCATCTCCGGCAACTGTATCTCATGGACAGCGAGAAGAATGACGCGACGGATGCGAGGTAACACAGCCTGGTCCACAGCGAGCCCTCGAGGACTTCCGGTATCGGAAGCATGAAGAGGAGGCCGCCAGTCATTCCGTCCCAGAGAAAGCAGGCGGTCGTGAGAGGTTTTTCGCTGCGCTCATATAGAAGCGCCGTCCATTTCCCGATTAGCATCGTGCAGTAACGACCGTAGTACGGGCAACGGGCGCACAGTTCTTTCCTGGCCGTCGTTGCCGCGACTACCAGCGTCACGATGAAGACAAGAAGCTTCCACGAGCGGTTCCTGGCAAGCTCGACAAACCCGGCCGTCCAGGCCGCCATCGCCGAGGCCATGGTGGCGAACGACAGCCAGGGCGGCCATGGGTTCTCCGGTTCGAGCTCCGCTTGACGGTCGGCGTACATAGGCACGAGTCCCCTCCTCGCTGCCGGTGTCCAATAGCAATCTATCACGTCCCGGCTGTCTCCACCCGCGGCGATTCACCCGCGCGCGCCGCGCGCCGCCGCGTATGCCATCATACAGGACTATTGACTACAGAGTTTATTTTACTCGCCGTTTCGAATATACTTCGATGCGATACGTTCGGCATTAGAGTGAGCTGTCATCTCAAGACTTCGAGGAGGAACAATGAAGGCACTCGTTATGGGCGGAGGGATGAGCGGCCTGGCGGCCGCGATCAACTTGCTCGACCTGGGCTACGAGGTCAGCCTGATTGAGCAGGACTCGATCTTCGGCGGCAGGGCCTCTTCCTGGCTGGACGAAGACGGCGACATGATAGACAACGCGCTTCACGTATTCATGCCTTACTACGTGAACCTGCTCAGATTCTTCGAGAAGATGGGAATAGCGGAAAACATCCTCTGGAAGGATTCCCAGTTCTACTACGCGCAGAAAGACGGAGAGCTGGCGTCCCTTAAGTTCGCAGATCTCCCGGCGCCGCTGCACGCGGCCTACGCGATGGGACACCTTCTCAAGGACTTTCGGGGAATCCCGTTGTGGAAGCTCGCGACCGCGGCGCTCCCCATGGGCCTTGGGATAGGCTCGAACCTGCACCGCATCGAAGAGCTGGACGCCGTCAGCATGGAGACGTTCATGGCTCGTTACCACGCCGAGGAGACGATGAAACCCCTGATGGAACCGGCCATCAACGGCCTCACCTTCACTCCTTCCTACCAGATCTCAGCGAAGGTCATGCTCAACTGGTTCCTGAAGATGTTTGTTTCCGCGAAGAACTCCAGGATCGGGTTCGCGAACGGAGGGCTCGGCGAGATATGGGTTGACAACTGCCTTGATTACATAAGGAAGAAGGGCGGGGAGGTGGCTCTCGGGAAGGCGGTGAGTGCGATAAACGTCGCCGACCGAGAGATCGAGAGCGTAACTGTCAACGATACGGAGAAATACGAGGCGGACCTCTACGTATCGGCGATGAGCCCGTATTCACTCCGCCGCCTGCTTCCTGACGAGTGTTACGCACTGGAGTACTTCCGCGACTTGTGGTGGTTCCAGTACGCGCCGTCGCTTTCCATACAGATCTGGTTCGACCGCAAGCTCACCGACATCGACTGTACGTTCTTCTCGAACGACTGCGTGTTCAACACGTACGCGGACCTGTCCAATGTCCTGCCGCACATCTTCGAGGGCGGCAGCATGCTCGAGATGGTAATATCGCCCGCCGATCCCGTGCAGGGCCTGCCGGATAGAGTCGTCTACGACCTGTGCATCGAGCAGATAAAGGAAATCTTTCCGATCGCGCGAGAGGCGGAGGTGCGCAAGTGGAAGGTCGTGCGAGAGCGGCAGGGAGTATACCGCGCCTACCCGGGAATGGAGAAGCACCGACCGTTCCAGCGGTCGCCCTACTCAAACTTCTACCTGACCGGTGACTACACCGAGACTCACGTGAGTTCGGGAGGCATGGAGGCGGCCATCTGGACGGCCAACAAGACGGCTGAACTGATCGCCATGGACAAGCTCGGGCGAAAGGTGTCCCTCAACGAGGAATACAAGCCTTACAACCTGCTCGTGCACTTCGCCACGGTTCAAAGGTACGTGACGATAGCACTGGGGATCATTTGCGCTTATAAAGCGATAAAGATACTGCTGAGGCGGGGCTAAGGATGAGAGTCGCGTCAAGATGGCAAAGGGGAATGTCCCGAGGGGCCGCCGAGAGGCGGCCTCTTTCAGTTTGGCGGACCCGCGGAGATGAACGCGGGCAACCGATAGGTCCCCGCCTCGTGCGAGACAGGGCGCGAGACCCGGTATGACGGCGGGATGGGCGGCATCTGAATCATGAAGGTCGGAAAGCGTCCACATCGAAATTGACACCTGGGATCCAGAAGGCGTATGATGCAAGGTAAGTTTGACAATAGACAACATTGGAGTGAAGTGGCCCGGCAAATCCAGTCAATAGAGCGTGGGCTGTTTATCATGGAATCGATAATGTTCAACTCTCGTCCGGTGAGTGGAACAGAACTGGCGCGGATGCTCGGGGTACACAAGAGCACCGTATCGCACCTTGCCTCTACGCTTGTTCAGCAGGGATACCTGACAAGGGAGAAAGGGTCGGGGAAGTTGACAGCCGGGCCGAAACTATACAGGGTTGCTCGTTCCCTGGGAATAACGGGTGAGCAGATGCAGAAGGTGCCACCGGCCCTCGAGGAATTGGCCGGGGCAACCGGGGAGACTGCGCACCTCGCGGAGCTACGGGGCAGGCACGTCATCTACCTGGTGAACCGGTATCCGCGAAACGCTCTCCGGGTTCATACGGAGAGCGGTTCCGTGGAGGCGGCGCATTCGACGGCCGTCGGAAAAGCCCTGATGATCGGCCTGAGTGCACGTGAAGT
>CAZAIS010000262.1:0-4472 GCA_964485255.1 uncultured Acidimicrobiales bacterium
GACGTTGAGAACGTTCCGGTGGACATACCAGGGGTTTTCTTTCTCGAGCTCGCCCAGCAGCACGCTGATCCCCGGATCTCCCGCCGCTCGTATCGCCTCCAGGGCCCGGTCGCGCAACTCTATACGGCCGCGGTCCTTGACCATGTCCACCAACGGCGCCAGCGCGGAAGGCCCGAGCGCCGCGAGCGTCCGGATCGTCTTCGTCCTCTTCTCGTCATCCTCCTCCAGCAAGAGGGCCTCTATATCTATCATCCCTTCCGGCCCCATGAGTTCCTCGAGGGCCCTCGCGGCATACTTCACCAGTTCCGCGCCCCTGCCACCCTCCTCCGAAGCCGCCGCGGCCAGCAATTCGAGCGTCTCCGAGGAATCCTCGGGACGGCCCGCCTTCATGAGCAACTCGGCTGACCTCGAGAGGACGTCGAACTGCAGGGTGAAGGCTTCGTAGTCGTCTTCGCGGGAAACGCACTCGGCCACCATCGGCCGAATCGCGTCCATCGCCAGCAAGGCGTGCTCGTCGTCGAGTCCACCCATCGTCTCCGAGAGGATCCCGCTCGCGAACCTCCTCACCGCCGGGGAGTCCTGCCGCAGGTTTTCTATGATCTTTAGAAGCATGCCGGCCGCGAGGTCCGACTCCTCCATCGCGTAGAGCTGGCGTACCTGCCGGGGAACCGTTTGATCGACGCCCTCCCCCAGCTCTATGTCCTCCTCCTCGAGCGGGCCGCCCAGCATCTGGTACGCCGAGAGCACTCGCGTTCCGGTGTGCGGGTCGCGCTCCTCCTGGATGCCGGCATCGTCGAGCTTGCGGTCTATTGCCTCCCCGATCTCGCCGCCGCGCTCCCCGCGTACGTCAGACAACAGCTCGTTGAGATCCTTGAGGCGCTGCCTGGTCCACTCGGCCTCGAGCTGGCCCGACTCTCCCTTCATCTCCACGTACTCGTCGATCAGGGAGTCGATCATGTCCAGGAGCTGGTTGTCCGACAGCATCGTGATGACGTTCTCGCGAACGTGCCTTATGTTGAGATTCTCCGGGGCACGGCCCGACAGGACGCTCGTCATCTCGCGAGGGGTCATCTCCGCGATTACACGGGTGATCTGCTCTCCCATGACCTCGCGCAAGTCCTCGTCGTCGATCTCGCCCACCATGTCGGCGAGGCTGTTCAACGCCTCCTCGGCCTTCTGGCTCTTCATGAGGACGCCGCCCTCGCTGCCTTCCTCGCCGAGGAAGCGGGACAGGAGTCCTCCAACCTTCCCGGCGTCGGAAAGCACCTCGACAAGCTCGCGGTCCTCGACTGAGCCGAGATCCACCTTGCCCATGAGGTATCGCATCAACAGCTCGTCCTTCAACGCGTCCAGGGGCGCCGACGAGCCCTGCACCCCGCCGATGATCTCCCCTGTTTCGCTGGTCGTCACCGCCACGTAAACGCGCTGGTTTACCGTCACGTGTTCGACACCCTGCTCCTTGAGGTCTTCCGCCAGCCTGGACCGGTCCTGGGATTCGGTTGTCTCGCTTAAAACCGAGAAGAAAGCCTGCAGCTCGTCGCTATCCATTCCCTTCCGGAACTCGATGATCGAGAGGCCCTTCTCATTCATCCAGGTGACGAACGAACGGATGGGCGCTTTCGCCTGCTCCACGTCCGAGAGCCGGACATCGTTTATCATGAGGTTGTTCTCGACGGTGGCCACGGACAGGGCGTCCGATTCCTCGAAGACACAGTCCAGCGCTTCTTTGGCCTTCTCGAAAGTGTCGGTGACCATGGAGCTTGTTGGCGGGTACAGGCGCATGTTCACCGTCGCGGCATGCGAGTTCACGATGAAGAGAACGGCGTTCCGGGAACAAGCTTCCGGAAGCAAGTCCCCCGTGCCCACCTGGGTGTTTTCGGAATCGCTCAAGCTCGCTCCAAACCGGCTGTCCGGCCGCTACGGTTACGCCCCTTGAGGTGCGTGTACCCCTCTTGTGAGCGGTGGTTTAAACGGATTTATATTATACAGCAATTATACGTTTCTGATAACGAGAGGCCGCGGGCCGTTCCGCGCCTCATTCGAGGTCTGCCAGCCTCCCGCCGACGCCAAGGAGACCCATGAGCCTCGCGGTCCCGTCGGCGACGAAAGCCCCCGCGTTCCGCATCGCTTCCTCGAGGCTCATCGGCCCGGGGACAACGCAGAAAGCAGGCACGCCGCCCGCGGCCTCTACGCGCCCCGCCACGATGACGACCGGGACGCCGGCGGCTTCCGCCAGCGCGGCGACCCCGGCGGGCGTCTTGCCCCTGGACGTCTGGCCGTCATAACTGCCCTCTCCGGTAAGGACGAGGTCCGCGCCCCTTACTCGTTCTTCGAGCCCCGTGACCTGCGCGATAAGTCGCACCCCGCTCTCTATTTCAGCACCGCAGAAGGCCACGAGTCCCGCCCCGAGACCCCCTGCCGCGCCGGCCCCCTCCAGCTCGAGGACGTCCGCTCCGAGCTGTTCGCACACGAGCCGCCCGAGGTTGCCCAGGCCGGCGTCCAGCTCTTCGACCTGTGCGCGTGTCGCGCCCTTCTGGGGACCGAACACCCGGGCCGCTCCCTGGGGGCCCGTCAGCGGGTTGTTGACATCCGAGGCCACCACGAAACGCGCGGCACCGAGCCTTTCGTCCCGCCCGGAACAATCGATGGTCCTCAGGAGTGAAAGGGAGCCGCCCTTGGGGGGAAGCTCGCGTCCGGCTCCATCCAGGAACCGGTACCCCAACGCGGCGGCCATGCCCGTGCCGCCGTCAACCGTGCCGCTGCCTCCGATGCCGACGATGACTCGCCCGCAACCCTCATCGAGCGCGGCCCTGATGAGTTCGCCGGTCCCGTAGGTCGAAGTCTCCATAGGGTTGCGCCGGTCACGCGGGACAAGGGAATACCCCGATGCCTGCGCCATCTCAATCACGGCGGTGGGCCCCGACGCTCCCGGCGGCTCGCCCTCACGTGCGCTCCAGCCCCGGGACGCGTAAGCCCACTTCGCCCGCGCCCGCTGCCCCTCCAGGGGCCCCCTGACTTCCGTCTCCCTGATGTCGGCGCCAATCGCCGCCGCGATCGCCTCGACAGTGCCCTCGCCACCGTCCGCCATCGGGCACGTGATCACGTCGGCGTCGGGGAACGCCGCCCTGACGCCTCGCGCCATCGCCTCCGACGCTTCAACGGCGGTGAGGCTGCCCTTGTATTTATCCGGCGCTATTACTATCCGCACGTGTACAGTGTACAAGAATTAGGGAACGGGCGAGGTCCCGGCGGGGCATTGTCGCCTTCGCCGCCCGCCCCGGCCGCGGCGCGTCGCGCTCCCGGCTGTTCCGGCTCTCGCCGGCTCGGTAGACACCCCTCGCCACCGCGGTCAGGCAAGCTCCTCCGCCAGGTCCACGGCTTCGCCCGGGGTCTTGGCGAGGATAAGTCCGCGGGGCTCTTCCTGGCGCCGCTCCAGCGCCCATGTTTCCAGCCCTACTACCGGCTTGCCCATCTTGAGCCCGAGCGCGATCTCCGAGAGCGTACCGTAGCTCCCCCCTATCGCGATCATTGCTTCTCCGCAAAGCGCCACCAGCGTGTTTCGAGCGTGTCCCATGTCGGTGGGAATGCTTACCGTCAGCCACTTGCTCGCGCGGGCACGCTCCGCGTCGGGCAGTATTCCAATGGATATGCCGCCCCCGTCGTGAGACCCCCGGGCGGCCGCGTCCATGACTCCGCCCAGGCCACCGCAAACCAGGACGTGCTTCCTCCTCGCCACCTCTTTGCCGACCTGGTAGGCGATGTCCAGCAAATCGCCCCCGCCCTCGGACGCGCCTGCTACAGCTATGTACATGTCCGCCTCCGCCGCTCGATTGCCTTCAAGAGCCTTCTCTCAAGTAGATTATAGCCGCGAGATGCTCTTCCTACCCGGACTCCCCGCAACGGCCGCCGCGAGTTTGACATGGGCCCTGCCATGTTAGAGAATTCTGCCAGACCCGGGGGGCAGCGGATTGATTGCGGAGCGGGAGAAATACACGGTGGGGCGGCTCGCCACTGCAGGCGGTTTTCCAGGCGGGGTCCGCTGCGTCCCCCGCGTCATGCCCGGCTGATCCAGTCGGTTTCCCAATGCTCCACCAGGCAACCACCTTCATCAACGCGAGTCCGCGGCCCCGCATAGGCCCCGGGGCGGCTTCGCTCCCGGAAGGAGATGGTCCTTATGGCTGAGACTGTTCTGGTTACCGGCGCCTGCGGGTTCATCGCCCCCTACGTGATCGATGAACTGCTGCGAAAGGGCTACCGGGTCCGTGCGACGGACCTGCCGGACGCCGATTTCCATGACGTTGAAAACCTCGGGTGCGACATCGCCGCCGCGGACCTTCTTCGCAGGGACCAGGCGGCCGCGGTCATGGAAGGCATCGACATGGTGGTGAACACGGCGGCGCGCATGAACTACTCGCTCGACCGCGCTTCCTACGAGCTCGCCAACTACCGCGTGACCCTGAATGCTTGCGAGG
>CAZAIS010000263.1:0-4448 GCA_964485255.1 uncultured Acidimicrobiales bacterium
GGGGGCAGGCCCCCCCCCCGGAGCCCGCGTGCTACTCGAGGCCCGACAGATCGCACCGGCAGACTTCTCCGCGCAGCTTCGAGGACATGACGTTTCCCGCGATTCCGGGCACGTCCACGACCGTGGAGTAAGGCGGCGCGTACGCCAGGTCCGCGTACTGGAGGTCTTCGCTGCTCATCCCGGCCCCAATCGCCATCGCGAGCACGTCGAGTCTCTTGTCGACCGCGGCCCTGAGCGACCCGGCGACCTGGGCGCCAAGAAGCCGGCCTCCCGCGCCGTCTGCCGTCAGCCTGAGGAGCATTTTTCCACGCCCGGGGTAATAAGAGTGCAGCGTCTCCGCTTCCACGTCGACGGTAACAGGGTCGAAGCCTGCGTCCCGGGCTTCGCCCGCGGAAAGACCTGTCCTGCCGAGGGTCATGTCGAAGCACTTCACCACCGCGGTGCCAAGAACCCCGGGAAACTCCGCGTCGCCGCCGGACATGTTTTCCGCGGCGACCCTTCCCTGCTTCCGGGAGGTTGATCCCATCGGTATCCAGGTCTCGCCGCCGGTGATCGAGTGGGTGGTAGTGGCGCAGTCGCCGGCCGCGAACACGTCTTCTGCGCTCGTTCGCATGCGGCGATCCACCCTGACGGCCCCCCGAACACCGAGCTCGGCGCCGGCCGAAACCGCGAGGTCCGCGGAGGGGCGCACGCCGATGCCCAGAAGGACGAGGTCACACTCGATCCCGCCGCTTTCGAGCAAGACACCCCTGACGTAGCCGTCGGCGTCGCCTTCGATTCCGCGCAAAGCGTTTCCCAGAACGCATTCGACACCCATGGTCTCGAGGTGGACCTGCACGCGCGCGGAGATGTCCTCGTCGAGGAGGGGCATAACCTGGCGCCCCATCTCGAGCAATGTCACTTCCATGCCCAGGGAGCGGAACGACTCGCACATCTCGAGGCCGACGGGGCCGGCGCCCACGACGACTGTCCGTCGGGGACGCCTGTGCATTATGAATTGCCTTATCCTGACGGAGTCGTCCAGCTTCCTGAGCGTGAAAACACCGGAAAGGCCGGTACCATCGACTCCGGGCACGATCGCTTGCGCGCCGGTGGCAATGAGCAGCCGGGTGTACGGCACTTCGGATTTCCTGGACTCGATGACGTCCTCCACCCTTACGGTGTGGTTCACCGCGTCGATCTCCACCACGCGGTGACGGATCCGGACGTCGATGTCGTTGAGCGTCTTGAATTCGGAGGGTTGCCTGGCAATCAGGTCGGTGTGTTCAGCGGTCACGCCGCTGATGAAGTAAGGCATCCCTCATCCCGAGTAGGCCGCGAACGGACCCTGCTCGAAGACCGTTATCTCGGCGGACGGGCAACACCTTCGAGCCCTTGTTGCGGCTGTCGGACCGGCCGCGACGCCCCCGATGACCACCAGCCTGTCCAAGAGCAACACCTCCCACGGGTAAGCAGAGCGGTCCCCTAAGGGCTCCTATTCAACGGAAAAGGCTCAAACCTTTCCCTGCCTACCTTGCAGATAGGACAGATCTCGGGCGGCGCTTTGCGCGCGCACAGGTAACCGCAGACCTTGCAGCGCCAAACGGTCAAACCGTCCCGGGGCACGTCGGGCCTGCTCTCTTCGGCGTTCATCGGTGTCCCCAAGTCCCTTCTCTCCGGTATCGACTCGACCGCGGCCTCGCCGTCCAGGACACGCCTGGACACGTATAAACCTCAGTAGCAGGTGTCGTATTCGTCGAGGTCCTGGTCGCGGTAGTCGCACGGACAGATTATGTCGAGGTCCGCCTCCCGGCTTCCACCGCTGAGCCTGCAGGGGCAGAGAGGATACCCGTAGCGGTCGACGTTGGCCGCTATTCCATCCGCGAGCTCACGCGCGAAGACCGCATCGGGATTGACATGGTAACCGCCCGCCGAGGCGTCCCTCGAGAGCTTTTCGAGCAGTTCTCCGGGGTCCACCGGATCGTCGGGCGCGACACTCACAGAAGCTTGTCCTTGTACTCGGCTTCGCGGAAGCCTATGACCACGTCATCGTCGTCTATCACGAGAGTCGGGAAAGTGCGGTTGGGGTTGAACTTCTCCGATTCCTTCACTACCTGCTTCTGCTCGTCTCCCTCCAGCAGGTCCACGTAGACGTACCAGTAGGCGAGGTCGTTGCTGTCCAGGAACTCCCGTGCGTGACGGCAGTGGGGGCACGTGCTCAGCGCGAACAGAACCAGGTCGTGCTCGCTGTTGGACCCTTCGACTCTTTCCAGGCAGTCCAGTTCTATCATGAGGGGCTCTCCTTCCGGGCGGCCCTCCGTGACCGCCTTGGTTATTATACGATATGGTCGATGGGTCCCCTGCCTGCTTGCTGTGTTTTCGGTGCGGGGGTGCCAGCCGAGACACGCCGGGGGAATGATGCCGAAAAAACGGATTGGCAAGACAGTCGACGATGAGACCCTCGAGTTCCACCGCCGCGCTTTCGTTATAGACCTTCACACCGACAGTCTCATAGCCGCGCGACTCCTCCGGCGGGACCTCTCGAGGGAACACGGGCCACCCGCGGGGTTTCAGCCGTGGAGGCTTCACGCCGACGTCCCGAGGATGAGAAAAGGGGGGCTCAACGCGGTTTTCCTGGGGATAGTGACCCACCCCTGGCCGCGCGGTGCCTACCAGCGCGCCCTGCGCAACCTGCGATACGGGCGCAGGGTAATCGACAGGAACTGCGACGAGCTAGCGCCGGCAACGACCGCCGGGGACATAGAGAGGGCGAACCGGCAGGGGAAAATCGCGGTCCTGTTCGGGGTCGAGGGCATGCACATGCTGGGCGGCCGGCTGGACAGGATAGGCGACCTGTATGACCGGGGCGTCAGGTACGTCACCCTCGCGCACTTCACGTCGAACGCTTTCGCGGTTTCCTCCGCGGACCCCTTTGCCCGGCGGGCGGCGGGCGGCCGGTTGATAGCAGAGGCTGTCGAACGGATGAACGCGGTTGGAATGATGGTGGACCTTGCGCACGTCCACACCGACCTGATAGGCCGGGTATGCCGCCTTTCAAAGGCGCCGGTGATCGTGAGCCACGGCGCCACCAAGGCCCTGAGGCCCACGTTCCGTAACCTGTCCGACGAAGACATCAGGAACGTCGCCCGAACGGGCGGCGTGATCGGCATCATTTACGCGCGAGAGTGGCTGGGCCCGCGTGGCGGAGACGTCCGCATAGGGGCCATCGTCGAACACGCCGACCACGTCAGGAGACTTGTCGGGGTGGACCATCTGGCGCTGGGCTCCGACTGGGACGGATTCATCAGCACTCCGCCGGAGATCCCGGACGCCGCTTCCCTGCCGGTCCTGACCCGGGCGTTCCTGGACCGCGGCTATTCCCATGAGGAAGTCGAGAAGGTGCTGGGGTTGAACTTCATGCGGGTGTTCCGGGAGGTCTGCCCGCAGGGCCGCCCCGGTGGTGGCGCTCCACCTCGAACGGCCTTAGAATAGCGGTAGTATCCCGCATGAATCCGGCTTTTCCAGCAAAAGGCCGGGTCATCTGAATCCGGGCCGAGCCCGCAGCCGATCGCATCTTCTTCGTGACCCCCGCGAACGGAGGCCCTCCGGCGGGCCCGATTCGAGTAACTTACGGAAGCCGGGTCATGGAAGCCGAGCCGGACATAAGGGAGATCGAGGGCCTCTCGGAGGACGAAGCCGAGAGGAAGCTGCGCGCCGAAGGGTACAACGAGATCCCATCGGCCAAGAGGCGCAGCGTCCAGGCGATCGCGTTCGACGTGATCCGGGAGCCCATGCTCCTGCTGCTCCTGGCCGTGGGATCTGTTTATCTCGCGCTGGGCGACCGCAACGAGGCGTTCGTGCTCCTGGCGTTCGTGATCGTAGTGATCGGCATCACTTTCTACCAGGAGCGCAAGACGCAGAGGGCGCTCGAAGCCCTGCGTGACCTGTCGAGCCCCCGCGCGAACGTCATCAGGGGGGGACGGCAGCGGCGGATCGCCGGCCGGGACGTCGTCACCGGGGACGTGCTGCTGCTGGCAGAAGGCGACAGGGTACCGGCCGACGCCGTCCTGCTTTTCTGCGCCAACCTCCTGGTCGACGAGTCGCTGCTGACGGGTGAATCGGTGCCCGTCGGCAAAACACAACGCGCACCGGACTCAAGGCACGAAATCGGCCGCCCGGGGGGAGAAAACCTTCCTTTCGTGTGGTCCGGGACCCTGGTGGTCCGGGGCCGGGGGGTCGCTCGTGTCGTCGCGACCGGCGCCGGCACCGAGATGGGGAAGATCGCAAAGGCTCTCGGGGAGGTCGGGCCCGAGGACACGCGCCTTAGGAAGGAGACCCGGAAGGTCGTGTTCAACGTGGCGCTGCTCGGCGCGGCTTTGTGCGCGATAGTGATCGTGGTCTACGCCCTCACCCGCGGCGAGCCCGACAGGTGGCTCAACGGGTTTCTGGCCGGGCTCACCCTGGCCATG
>CAZAIS010000264.1:0-4439 GCA_964485255.1 uncultured Acidimicrobiales bacterium
GGAGCGAAGGCCGCACCGCGGGCGTTAATGCCCTTTACCGGTCGCCGAGAAGCATATCGACGTCCAGCGGCATGCCCCGTGATGGGTCCAACCGCAGCTTCCTGGCCCCCGCGGGACACTTCTCCACGCAGAGGCCGCAGCCCATGCACAGCTCGGGGTGTTGCGCCACCAGGCGCTCTCCCTCCATGGCGGCCGCCCCGAAGAAACAGCACTCGGCACAGGTCCCGCACGAGTCGCACGATTCCGGGTCCACCTCGGCCACGTAACCTGACGGTATGATGTTCGAAAGGCCGGCCCCGCCTTTCACCTGTCCGGCCATCCGCATGCCCTTCAACGCTCCGCAGCAACACGTGCAGCAGGCGCATATGACGCCGGTCCTCCCGCCGGTGGCGACTTTGAACCAGGCCGTGGTGATATCGCCGCGCTCGTGCGCTTCGCGCAGAAGGTCCAGGGCTTCGAGCTGCGTTATCCTCCTCGCGTGATACCTTTCGCCGTGCTCCATCCAGAACTGCGCCGTAGTGCGCCCGACGGCCATGCACACGTTCACCGGCCTGCATCCGTCGGCTTTCGCCAGCCTGCAGGGGCAGTCCATTACCGCGATGTATTCAGGTTCTTTGAGAATGACCCTGTTAGCGTACTGGTAAGGGATAACACGCTCCGTCCGCTCCGGTCCAAGCACGATGTCCTCGTTCAGCGTGAGGAGCTTGGCCGCGTCCTCTAGCGTCACCACCTTGCCGTGGTACCTGTCGAATACGACTTTGAACAGCCTGCCTCCCAGCGAAATGCGTCCCAACACCGCCTTCACCGCGCGGCCCGCTGCGAGAAATACACGTACGTAGGTGCTGTAATAGACGAAGTACATCCAGTAGTGGGCTGTTCGGTCGACCCTCCATCCATGCATCCTTACAACGTTCCTTGTAGACTCCTTCATTCTTACCCCAAGGCGTCGTTCACTTTTTACTTTGTTTACTTTTTCGCCTTTCGCGAATCCTGTGGAACCGCGGCGCGGCGGCCGCCCGCCTCGCGCCGGCGGCTCCGCCCCCGTAACTCTATTCGGCTTCGTGCCCTGGAAGTATGAAGTACCTCACGTCCTTCGCGTACCGCCGGAGCTCCCCACGGAAATCAGGGTGCGCGATGCTGATCAGGGACCTCGCGCGTTCCCTGACGCTCTTTCCCTTGAGATTGACGGCCCCGTACTCGGTTACGACGTACATGACGTCAGTCCGCGTCAGAGTGACGGCTGCCCCCGGCTTCAGGGTCGGCACTATCTTGGACACGGTCTCCCCGGTCTCGTGATGCTTGGCGGTGGAGTGGGTGGCTATGAAGGCCTTCCCTCCCCTCGACATCCACGCTCCACGCGTGAAGTCCACCTGTCCCCCGGTCGCCGAGTACTGGTAGGGCCCGAAGGACTCCGAGCAACACTGGCCGGTTATGTCAACTTCCAGGGTCGCGTTCACGCTGATGAGGTTGTCGTTCCTGGCGACATTAACCGGGTCGTTGTTAATGCTAACGGGAGCGAAATACACCTGCGGGTTCCTGTCCAGCCACCTGTAGAGCGCGGCCGAACCCGCGGCGAAGAAAGAGTTGAACTGGTACGGGAAATACGTCTTCTTCGAATTGTTGATGACACCCGCCTCGGCGAGCTTCATTATGGCGTCTGGGATCATCTCCGTGTAACAGCCCAGGTCGTGCTTGTCGTACAGGCATTCGCCGATCGCGTTCGGCACCGCCCCTATCCCGAGCTGGAGCGTAGCGCCGTCGTCGATATGCACCGTGATCTGCTCGGCGATAGCTCGGTCCGCGTCGGTAACGGGATCTGGCGGCAGCTCGATTATCGGTGTGTTGCTCTCCGTAATATGGCTGATCCTGGGATTCGAGATGTGATAGAAATTCATGCCGCCGATGTAAGGCTGGTTCTCGTTTACCTCGAGGATTATCTCCCGGGTCCATTCGAACGTGTCCAGGAAATTGCCCGAGACCCCGGCGCTCATGTAGCCGTTTTCATCCATGGGGCTTACCTGCGTGAACACCTTGTCGTAACCCGCATACTCCCCGGCGAGACGCGGCATCTCCGAGAAATGAAACGGCGTATGGAAGCTGATTCCCTCCCGAAGGGATTTTCTGTCGAGCGGGGTCGCGTAGAAGTTGTCGAACTGGATGTGCTCCAGGTGTTCCTCGTTCAATATCCTGTACATGGGAGCCAGCATTATAAGACCCGCCACTGTGACGTCGGTGAGCTCGGGCGCCCTGTCGAAGATGGCGTCCAGCAGCGCGGCCGGAGAGCTGGAACCGCTGCCGCAGAATATCTTGTCACCGTCCTCGACACTCTTCGCGGCCTCCCCGGCCGTCGTCAGTTTGGCTTTATACATTTCCCGCCACCGGTTCATAGGGTATCCTCCTCCTGGCAAGTAGCATTGTTCTCATGCGTCAGAATCACTGTCCGTAGCATGATACCGTTACGGCCCCGGGCGCGCAAACCGCCTTCATCTATGGAAAATGACCACGATCAGAAGAGAAGTCTCGGCTCATTTTGTTTTGATGCAACGGATGGTTGCTCCGAAGCATTTTCCATTGATGCAACGGGACCGCCTCAGGTGCTGAAGACCTCCTCCAGGAATGACTCCATTTCCCTGTTGAAATCATCCCGGCGCTCGATCATGGCGCAGTGCCCCGCGCCCTCGAATACCTTCAAGCGCGCATCGGGCAGCATCCCGGCGGTCCTCTCGTTCGACGCCCTGCTGGTAAGCTTGTCCCTTTCGCCCACTAGAAGCGATACCGGGACGTCGACGCTGGGCAGGTAATAGTCGCAGTGGTAATCGAGGCAGGCCTTTGCGGCAAGCGCGAGCGACGTCATGTTGGTATCGAGCACCATCTCCCTCACGTGCTCGACGTGCTCGCCCACCGGGCGCCGGCCGAAGGCGCCCCAGCGCACGACCGCGTAGGCGAAGGACGTGTTCCGAACGGCCTTCTTCAAGGCCTGGGAAATCCTGTTCCGCCTCCCGAGGACGCAAAGGACGTGAGAAAGCGGCACCGGGTAGAGACGCCCGATCACCGAGCCCAGGACAATGCCGTCAACGAGGTCCGTACCGGTGGAATCTATGATCACCAGGCCTTTTAGCCTTCCCCGGTAAGCCCGGCCGAAGCGCTCGAACCACTTGAAGGTCGTGAAGCCCCCGAGGCTGTGCCCGGCCACGGCGAACGACCGCGGCTCGAAGCGCTCGAGGGCGGCCTGCAGGTCCTCGGCGAGCCTCTCCGGATGGTAGTCGAGATCGGCGGGGATTCCCGAGGACCCGTGCCCGCGAAGCTCGAGAGTGTACACCCTGTACCGGTCCTGGAAATGCGCCTGCTGGAACCGGAATACACTCTCGTTGCACGTCCAGCCGTGAACGAGGAAGAGCGCGTCATCCCCCTCTCCGCAGCCGGTCACGTGGAGGGGCGTGCCGTCCCGGCTCTCGATCCGGAAGTGCTCGAGGTGGAGCCCTTCGCCGGTCAAGTGATCGCAATCCGTCCTCCGCGAGTCGATCATTCTTATCGCCCTCGGTGCGAAAAGGGCGGCCGACGCGATTCCGGCGCCCGCGGTAATGACGCCGCGCGATTTTTCTTTCATGCCCATTGTTCCTCCACGGTGCGCATCCGGAGCCTACGAGACGATTGCCGATGCCTCCGGGTCGAACGGGTTCAGCCTGACGGCAAGCGAATAGAGGTAGGGGTAAGCCTTCTCGAGGTGAGTCATGTACGAGAGCCACTGGCGCGCCAGCAGCCCGTAGACCCGTGAAGCATCGCCTGCCAGGTGGGACAAATCGCTCGCGGGAAGGTCCTCGAAGCCGTTCCTGCCCTCCAGTTCCTCGGTAAGGTGGAAAGTTGCCCACAGCATGTCCGTGAAGGACTCGTGCTCCAGCAGCAGCGGGTTTTCCAGCAACCTGACCATGAAGTCCCGCTCTCCGACCAGGAGCGCGCGGACGTCCGCGAGCGATGCCGCGTCGGGTTCGACCGTGAACTCGAACCGTGACATCTCGTCCTTTATTTTCTTGAGGCCGGGCTGATCGAGGCGGCTCGTCACTCGTATCGCGCTCCGCTTGCTCTCGCGGTCCGGGTCCATCGCGACAAGCTTTCTCATCAACTCTGTGCCTACCTCGCTGAAGAACGCGCCGATTACCATGTTCAGCTTTTCCATGGAGGCCCGCCTGTCCCGCGACGAGAGCAGCCTGTCAACGACCAGGGTCACCAGCAATACGCTCAGGGGCAGGAATCCGAGGTCGCCCACCAGGTATATGAAGACGTGATGCGCGTCCTGGAAGACGGCGTAGTGCACCAGGTAGATTCCCGCCGACAGCGCCAGCAACGCCGCCGCGAACCATATGTACCACATCTGCTTCTTCAAGACCTCTCCTCCACCATGTCGTTCTCGGGCGACCCCGGCCCCGGGGTCTGATCGAGCG
>CAZAIS010000265.1:0-4395 GCA_964485255.1 uncultured Acidimicrobiales bacterium
ACGTCGGCGTCGGCCCTTGACAGGTTCAGGATGTCTGTCACCGTGACCAGGAGCAATTCCGCCGCCTCCTGCATTTCCACGACGTAGCGGCGCTGCTCGGGCGGAAGGTCCGCCTCCCGCAGCAGGTTCGCCATCCCCATCACCCGGCCCATCGGGGTCCGGATCTCGTGGCTCATGGTCGCCAGGAAGTCGGCCCTGGCACGGGCCGCCGCCTCCGCCTCGACCTTTGCCATCTCCAGTTCCTCCTCGATGCGCTTGCGTTTGACGGCGACGGCGTACATGCCCGCCATCCTCTCCAGCACCTCGACGGCCTCCACCTGGTAGTCACGCGAAGCGTTGGCGATTACGAGTTGTCCCACCAGGTTGTCGCCCGCCGTCGCGGGAAGGCTGACGTACCGCTCGATCGGCGGGTGCCCGGGGGGCAGCTTCAGGGAACCGTCGAGGCTCGTGTCGTTTGACACTATCCTTCCACCCGCGGCGAAAGCCATCCCGAAAGGCTCGGAGTCCCTGCCGAGGACAAACACGTTCCCCGCGCCCTCGGAAGCGCCCTTCCTTGTGTCCACGCCCTGGGCTACGAGGTTCCCCGACAGCCGGTCTATGAAGCCTATGTACCCGAGCGCGCTTCCCGTCAGGCTCAAGGCCTGCTTGAGTATCAGGCCGGATATCTCCTCTACCGGGGCGTCCGTCCACAGTACGCTGGACGCTATCGCGAGCGCCGCGTTGGACTCGGCCTCCCACTGTAGCTTCTCTTTCGCCTTCATCTTGTCCGAGCCGTCCCTGGCCACACCCAGGGCGTGCCACTTCCCGCGAAGCATGACCGGCGTCACCGAAATCTCGATCGGGACCGCGCTCCCGTCCTTCCTCCTCGCTTCGACGGACACCAGCGGGGGCATGTCGATGCGGCCGGACTGCCTGAAGGCACGAAGGCCCTTCTCGAAGGCCTCGCGCTTGGGGGCCCTGATTATCAAATCGGCAAGCCTCGCGCCCAGCGCTTCCTCGCGGCTCCAGCCGAGGATCTTCTCCGCGGCGGGGTTCCAGAAAACCACCTCCGCGTTTTCGTCCATCATTACCATGGCCTCGTTGGCGGCCGTCGTGAGTGTCCTGAGCGTCTCCTCGCCCGCCTCCAGCTCCGCCAGCAGCCTGACACGCTCCAGCGAGCCGCCCGCCTGCAGGCTGAGGGCCTCGAGCATCCTCTCGCTTTCCGCGGCCTCGTACCTCTGCGACCTCGAGGCGATAACGATTGTCCCCGCGACAGACCCGCGCTCCATTACCGGGAGCGCGAGCGCCGCCTTGAATCCTTCCTCCGCGAGCAGGCCGGCGAAAACCTGCGGGAAGTCCTCCGTCCGGGCGGTCCCGGGCGCGCGCCGGCGGACCGCCTCGACGAGGTCCGAGTCATGCCCCAGGCGCTCGAGGGCCGTCACCGTTTCGCCGGACAGCCCGTACTGCACCTCGAGCGCCATCGAGTCGTCGTCCGGGTCCGGCGAAAACGCCGCCCCGCACTCGAATCCCGTCGCCTCCATCATCGACCGAAGCGCGGCCGACAGTATCGTGGCCGGATCGCGTGTCCTCAGGGCCAGCATGGCCAGGTCCCTCTGGGCCTCGACGAACCTGGCGTTGCGCTTCATCGGGCTCACGTCCGCCAGGATCCCCCTGATCCCCACCGGCCTGCCGTCCTTCATTATCCGCCTGAGGTACGCGATCGCTGGAAAAGTGGTGCCGTCCTTCCGCACCAGCGAGTACTCCCGAGGCTCGGTGACTCCCTCGCTCAGGACGCTCCAGAAGTGGTCGACGGTCCTGGTTCTGTCCTCCTGCGACACCATCCCCAGGGCGTGGACCCGGCGGCTCTCGACGTCCTCCGTTGTATAGCCGAGCATCCTCTCGGCGTTCCTGTTGATGAAGGTCACGATTCCGGTGGCGTCCATCTCGAACACGACCTCGGGGAGGGAGTCTGCGAGCTCGTGGTACTTGGCCACGCCCTCGCGCATGGCCTCCTCCATGAGCTTGAGGTCGGTTATGTCGTTGCCGACACAGAGGATCTCGACCAGGTCTCCCTTCTCGTCGAGAACGGCCTTGTTACTCCACGCGACCCATACCCTGCGGCCGTCCCTGGTGACGTTCTCGTTCTCGTTGCGGCTGTAATCGTCGGGATTCTCGCAGATGTCCGCGAGCAGCCCGGCAAGGTCCCGCCCCGAGGACTCGACCTCCGGCACTATCGTACCCACCACGCGCCTGCCGATTATCTCTTCCTCTTCGTATCCGAAGAACTCGAGCGCGTACTCGTTGAGAGAGGCTATCGTGCCATCCGGGTTCATGTGCAGGAAGATGCTGTTGGCGCGGTCTATGACCTCGCGCCTGAGCTCTTCGCTGGCCGCCTTCTCCCACCGGGCGCGCTTCAGGTCGCGGAACATGAGGTTGACCCGGCTGGCTACCCTGTCGAGCTCGAGAAAGCCCGTCGCGCGCACTTCGGCATCTTCGACGCCGCCCTCGGCGAGATCGTCGAGCTCGCGCCCGAGCGTCCGGAGCGGCCGCATTACCCAGAGGTGGAGAAAGAGCAGGATGGCGGCGCCGGTGCCGGCTATCGCGAGCAGGCCGGCGAGTAGCAACAGCCAGCTCGCGTACCCGCTGAAGCGGTCCCACACTATGAACAGCATTCCCAGCGCGAAGCCGAGCCCCAGCACCAACTGCGCGAAGAGGACTGCTATTACAGTCTTTCTACGAAGACTCACCCGAGAACCACCCCGTGGTTTCCTGACACCCGTTCCTCGCCGGCGGGCCGCCGCTCCGGCCTCGCGCCGGTCCGGCCTCGAGCCGGCGGCGCGGGCCCGCTCGCCGGTTGTACCGTTACAACAGTCTTCCCGGCCCTCGAGCCTCACGTCCATGTGGTCTCAGGGGAGGGCGGGTATGTAGGACCTCGTGTCCCGCCCTGTCAGTCAAGTATATCCAGGTAGGCGAGGTTGATGAAAGCCACTTCCACGTCCTCACTCCTGGCCCTCAGCGCGATCCTCGCCGCCGTCTCTCCCGTTTCGCCGCCCTCCCTGAGCCGGAATAGCCCGTCCTCGACCTCGACGAGCCCCGAATCGAGGAGCCCCTCCAGGTCGCGATCGACCTCCTCCCGGTCGGCCAGGACTATCTCCGATATCCTGTCCGCGCCCGTCCCCCGGCGGCCCATCCTCCTTAGAAGTGCGAGCATCTCCAGTTTCAGCATGTTGTCAACGCCGCTCCTCACGGCCTCCGCCGCCAGCGAGAAAGGCTCCTCGGCGACGAGAGCGGCCAGCTTCTCCTCCTGGCTCCCCTCGTCGGTGTAGTAATTTATCAGGGCCGTCAGGACGCGCAGGTTGACCGGCTTGAAGACGTAACCGTGGCAGCCCAGCGCGAAAGCCCTCTCCACGTCGCTCCTGAGGGTCATCGCGGTGACGCAGATTATCGGCCGCTCGCGCAGCGCGCTGTGGGCCCTGAGCGCCTCGAGCACGTTGAAGCCGCTCATTATCGGCATGTTGATGTCGAGCAGGACAACGTGCGGCAGAACCTCGTAGAGCATGTCCAGCCCCGCCGTCCCGCTGACCGCCTGAACCACGTCGAAGCCCTTGCGCGTGAGCGCTATGCGAAGGACGTCCGCGATGCCCGAGTCGTCCTCTATGTGGAGGAGTCTCACCTGGTTCGAGAGTTCGCCCGCCGCTTCCGGCATCACTTCTTCCTGTTCCTCGTAAGTCCCTCGAGCGAACCGAGGCTCTCGACGCTCGAGCGCGCGGCCTCCTCGTTCGCTTTCTTTATCTCCTCGTAGACCTCTTTTCGATGCACCGACACCGACCTCGGGGCCTTGATGCCCAACCTTACCTTGTCACCCTTCACCTCGAGGAGGCACACCTCCACGTCGTCCCCTATCATCACGCTTTCCATCATTTTCCTCGTAAGAACGAGCATTCCTGGGTCTCCGGCTCTACTCGGTTTCCTCCTCGGCGAACAGGCGGTGCCGGGTCTTGTACTCCTGGCTGGAGAGCACCACCTGCTTGGCCTTCCTGTTGTTGAGGTTTATCACTACCGGACCCATGAGGTTCACGGTTGTATCCCTCGGCTGCTTCGGCACCGTCGCGACGCAGAGAATGGAGAAGTTGTAAGGCTCGGCGAGCTGCAGCGCCGCCACATCCTCGTCCGGAAGGTCGGCCGAATAGGAGGGAAAGAATACCCACGGGTCTATCACCACGAACGCGAGCTCGGGCTCCTCCAGCGACTGGAGCCACATGAACGGCCCCTGCCCCGTCTCGATCAGGGCGTACTTGAGCAACCCCGGAAAGCCAAGTAGCCCTTCGGTTAACTCGATCACCTGGTCCTCGGAAAACTCGATGTCGCCGAGCCTGGCGCTGTTGAACTTCACGACTGATCCCCCGCCTGTCTCTT
>CAZAIS010000266.1:0-4394 GCA_964485255.1 uncultured Acidimicrobiales bacterium
TGTAGATGGTTGCCAACGGTTACCTCCGCTCGCCGATGACGCGGCTGGGGACGCCCGCCGAGATCGAATAACCGGGCACGTCTCGCGTTACCACCGAACCGGCTCCGATGACTGCTCCGTCTCCGATTGTCACCCCTTTTGTGACCACCACCCCCGTGCCGAGCCAGCAATCACTGCCAATCACGACCGGGCCGTAGGTGCCGTACTGAAGGCGCATTGGAGTGCCCCTCCCTGTACCGTGGTCCGCGCAGTTGACGTTCACGAAAGGCGAGAACATGGTGTCGTTCCCGATCGTGAGGTCGTCGAAAGCGTTGAGAATGTTGTAAGGGCCGATGCCGACGTTATCGCCGACGCGGAGGATCGCCTTGTTGGCGACGTGCAGACGGGCTCCCGTGTCGATTGACACCCGGCTGCCGATATAAATGTGCCCGTCGTCATTGCCACGGATCTCGATAGTACGCGGTATGAACACTCCTTCCCCGAACTCGCACGACGAGCGCGCGGCAAGCGCCAGGTCGACCCGGCCTGATATCCACACCCCACCGCGCAGCACCACCCCACTGCGCTTCAGGTGCCATGCGTTGAACATCACCCTGGGGTGCGACGCGATAAAAGCGATGTTCCCGGCAACGCCTGTCTTTCCCTTCAATACCCCTCCTGAATGATTAGATCCGTATCGCGAAGGCGACCCACTGAGATGCCGCCGGGCATCTTGACCGGACCCCGCCTGAGGCTCTCATCGCAATACCATACCACGGTAACCGGCACCCTGCGGCTCGAGGTCGCCGGCGTCCGCGAAGCTGTAATACGAGCCCTCGGAACCGACTATGACGTGATCCAGCATCGGGATACCGAGGATGCGACCGACCTCCTCGAGGCGGCCGGTTATGCGCCGGTCCTCGTCGGAGGGAAATGGGTCGCCGCTCGGGTGGTTGTGGGCGAAGATGACACCGGAGGCGGAGCTTTTGACGGCGGGTCGGTAGGATTCTCGTGGGTGCACTATGCTCGCTGTCAGGGTGCCCCTGGAAATCACCTCGGTCCTGAGGAGCCGGAGCTTGGCGTCGAGCAGCGCGCAGGAGAAAACCTCGACGCGCTCGTTCAGCATCGCCGGCCAGAAGGTGTTGTAGACGTCCGCGCTCGATGCGAGCCGCTCCCCCGGGTGAACTCCGTTCAAGGACCTGCGGCCCAGTTCGACACCCGCCACTACGGCCGCCGCCTTGACCTCGCCTATCCCCTTGAAGAACGTGAGTTCGCCGAGGTCGAGAGTCTGCATGGAAGCAGGCGGACCCAGCTCCTCCGTGTACTCGAGGGCTCTTTCGGCGGCCTCGGCTACAGGGACGCAACCCCCGAACAGGAGCGTCAGCAGGTCGAGGTCGCTCAACGAATCGGGCCCCTTTCCCCTCAGGTTGTCGATCAGGGCGTAGTGGCGGCTGGCGGCGTCTTCGGGCATGTTCGCGTCCTTTCCCGGCCGGGGAAACCGAGTCCAGGGAGAGGAGTCAAACAATACAAGCATATTCTACAACGGTATGACGACAAAGGAAACCCGCCTTCGAGCCGCCCCACGACAATTAACGCTCATGGAACAGGACACGGCCCGGTACCGGAGCCGGCGCGGCAACCGGAAGGAGCATCAGCGGTTCATCACTTTGTAAACGGGTGAGAGCCTGCCGTAGAGGGCCTTGAACGACCGGAACAGGTCGTCGTAGACCTTGCCGTTCGCCCGGTCGGGGTCGAAGGCCTTGCGCACCTTGACGACGTCCTTGATGCTCCCGATGCTGTCGTACATGCCCAGTGCCACGGGGACCGCCAGCGCCGCGCCCAGCGCCCCGGCGTCCTGCGGCCTCGCGACCGCCTCGATCCTTCGGCCGGTGACATCGGCGAATATCCGCATCCAGACATCGCTCCTCGCTCCGCCGCCGATAGCCCTGACGGTCCTGCACGGCAGGCCTTTCTTCATCGCGGCCTCGAACATCCATCGGAAGTTCATCGCCACTCCCTCGAAAACCGCCCGCAGCATGTCATCCCGCGTGTTGTCCATGGATACGTTGACGAACGCCCCGCGCAAGGCCGTGTCCGTGACGGGAGCCCGCTCCCCGTACATCCACGGAGTAAAAACGAGTCCGTTCGACCCCGCGGGTACCGATTCGACGACCCCGTCGAGCACCCTCATGAGCCCCGCTTCGTCACCGCCTGACGAGCGCTCCGACTCCAGCGCGAGGTTCTCCGCGAACCAGGCAAGGCAGGCGCCGGCGGTGTTCGTCTCCCCCACGACAAGCCACATCTCGGGGTCCGCCGCCGCTATGGTCGCCATCCCGGAGCGCCCGAGCTTGAGCCTCCTCGAGCTCGTGACGCAAAGCAGGCCCGACGTTCCAATGCTGATGACGCTCTCACCATCAGAGAGCGCCCCACCCCCGAGAGCCCCCGAGGGAGCGTCGCCCATGCCGCTAACGACGGGCGTCCCTTCCTTCAGTCCCATGTCCGCCGCCGCGTCGGCGGTGAGTCCCCCCGCGATATCGAAGCTGCTCTTCACGACCGGCATCCTGTCGAGCTTCGCCCCCACCAGCTTCGGGGAGATCCTGGACCACCCCCTGGTCCTTGTGTCCATGAATCCCGTCACCGAGGCCGCGGTCTGGTCGGTCTCGAAGCGCCCGGTCGCCCTGAAGACCACGTAACCCTTCACGTCGACGAAGTAGCGCGTTCTCTCGAAGATGCCTGGTTGCTCCTCCTTGAGCCACTTTATCTTGCACATCACGTCCTTGCCGGAGGGTACGGCCCCGAAGAGCTGCATCATGACCCGGGGCCCTCCGAGCTTCCTCACCACACTGCGCGCCTGCTCCTCGGCGCGGCAGTCCATCCATATGATGCCGGGGCACAGCGGAGCACCGTCCTCGCCGACGGGCAACACTCCCAGCATCTGGGAGGCGAACGCGAGCCCGGCAACGTCTCCCGGGTCCGTGTTCGTCTTCTCGATGAGACGGCGGGTGGAAGCGGCCACGCCCCGCCACCAGTCCAGGGGGTCCTGCTCGGCGCAGTGTTCCTTCGGGTAGCTCACCGCGTACGGCTCGAAAGCCGAGTCGATCTCGACGCCGTCAACGGTAGCGAGCACGGCCTTGCAGCCGCCGGTGCCCACGTCGTAGCCGAGGATTAGCTTCTCGCCCATGTCTGCCTCCTCTCCGCGTAAGACGGGAGCCCGCCGCGCGTCAGGTCGCGAACTTGAAATGGATCACGTCACCGTCCTGCACCACGTATTCGCGTCCCTCGACCCGCATCGCGCCGGTGTCCCTCGCGGTCGCGAAGCAGCCGCACTCCAGGAAATCGGCGTGGTGCACGACCTCCGCCTTCACGAAGCCACGCTCCATGTCGCTGTGTATCCGGCCGGCGGCGAAGCTCGCCGTGGATCCGGCGGGTATTGACCAGGCCCTGCACTCGCCCGAGTCGATCGAGAAGAACGTTATAAGCCCAAGCATCCGGTAGCTCTCCCTCACCACGCGCGCGAGGCTCTCTTCCTCGATCCCCATCTCGGCCTCGAACTCCGCGGCTTCCTCCGGGTCGAGTTCCGCGAGTTCGGCCTCGATCTCGGCGTTCACCGCGACCACGGGAATTCCTCGTGGAGCGGCCCATTCTCGCATTTCCCGCTCGTACTCCTCCGAGTCCTCAGCCCCGTCTCCCACGTTCAACGCGATAATGGTCGGCTTGAGCGTCAGCAGGCGCGCCTCGGGCGCGTAGTGCTCCAGCTTGTTGTATAGCAGGTCACCGTCAGTGACGGCTTCTTCGCTCACCGCGGACTCGGCCTCCTCGAGACACACGACCCGGGCACGGCATTCCCGGTCGCCGCTCTTGGCCGCCTGCCGGGCCCTGGCGAGCTCCCGACCGAGTGTCTCGAGGTCCGCGAGACGGAGCTCCGTCTCCACGAGCACGGCGTCCCTGACCGGATCGACGTCCCCCGCGATATGCGAAACGTCCGGGGCATTGAAGGCACGGACGACGTGGACCACCGCGTCCACGTCCCGGATGTGCCCGAGGAACTTGTTTCCAAGCCCTTCCCCCCTGCTCGCGCCTTCGACCAGGCCGGCTATGTCCACGAAACGGACGCTCGCGGGGACGCGCCGTCCGCAGGAGGCCAGCGCGGCGACCGTCTCCAGGCGGCCGTCGGGAACGGGGACCACGCCGACGTTCGGCTCCACCGTGGTGAACGGATACGACGCCACAAGCGCGCCCGCACGCGACAGCGCGTTGAAAAGGGTTGACTTTCCGGCGTTCGGAAGCCCGACTATGCCGACCCGCAAAGTGCTCATCTACCACCGCCCTGGTATCGCCGACGCCAGATAGGATAAAATGCGTGGTCGGGGTCAGGTCAAAGCACGAAGGCAGAAAAAAACGGGGGCCAGGATTTC
>CAZAIS010000267.1:0-4381 GCA_964485255.1 uncultured Acidimicrobiales bacterium
CCGTTTTCAAGGCGAAGTTCCTGACGTCCTCTATCGCCTTGACCGTGCCGGCGACCGGCGAATGGACAGGCGCCGAGACAAACGCCTCGGACTCGCCAATCTTCTGTCCCACGCCGACCCTGTCCCCGGGCGAGACCAGCGGGCTGTTGGGGGCCCCTATGTGCTGGTTCAACGGCACGACCACCTCGCCGGGGACCGGTGCCTTTTCAATTGCTTTTCCCGAGGCCAGCTCCTTGTTGTAGGGAGGATGAACGCCTCCCTTGAAACTCTTGAAGCGCGCTTTGCTCAATCGGACCACCTCCCTACTCGGGCTTCTTGGCGACGAGCAGGGGGAACCGCTCGGACTTCACCCAGCGCGCGTACAGGTAGATTACGTTCAGGAGCAGCATCACCCACAGGAAAACCTCGTAGGCCACCCAGGTCCCGGAAACGCCCCCGAACGCGTTTACCATCCCGCTGAGGAAGCCGAACGGCTTGTTGACCGCATAGGTGAGGAACCAGAACCAGATCGCGAGCAGGGCCAGGATGGCGCGGAATACGCCAAGCGGCTCGTACCAGCTCCCCTTCCTCCTGCCTACCAAAGCGTAGTAGACGTACACGACGCCCAGCAGCGCCAGCGCCCACACCAGTACCCAGTTGAACGTAATCATCAAGGCGTTGCTCCAGGGATATCGCCAGCCCGATGTGAAGACGTGGAACCTGTAGAACCCGGAGTACAGTACGAGCGCGAGCAGGCCGAGGTACGTCCGGTACATTGCCTTGGCCGGTCCCGGGATGACTGTTTTGCTCTTTTCCTTCATGCGCACCCCCTCAAACGACTCGAAATTCCCTCGCACCGTTGTGCTCCGGATGGATGACGTGGATCGCGCAGGCAAGGCACGGGTCGAACGACCTGATGCACCTCACGACGTTGATAGGGTTCTCCGGGTCGGGCACCGGTATGCCCACCAGGGACGTCTCGATGGGCCCCCTCGCGCCCTTGCCGTCACGCGGGGAGGCGTTCCATGTAGTAGGCACCACGGCCTGATAGTTGGCGGTCTTCCCGCCCTCTATCGTGATCCAGTGGCCGAGGGAACCTCTCGCGGCTTCCACGAGGCCGACGCCGTCGGCCTTGTCCGGAACCTGCTTGCCCCTGGGGTCCCAGATGTCCTCGCCGATTCCCCCCGTCAGTTCGTCCAGCCACTTATCCATCTTGAGGGCCACCAGCAGGCATTCCACGGCGCGCGCCCCCGTGCGGGGGATGATCCCGAACCTCACCGGCTCCGTGAGCACGCCGAGCTGCTCGGCCAGGGCCATGAAAACCGGGTCCTTGTTCATCAACTGGCGCGAGAGCGGGCCGACTTCCATAGGTTTGCCGTCGTAGCGCGGGGCCTTGATGAAGGAGTACGCCCCGGACTTGCCGACCTCCGGCTCCGTCTTGCCCTCCGCCGGCTTCAAGCCCTCCGTGGAGTCCTTGTACCAGGAATACTTGACCGACTCGGTTATCCGCCCCGGGTCGAACTTCCCCGGCTCGAGCACTTTGTAGCCGGTTACGACACCGGGCTTGAAGAACTTCTCGGTGCCCGCGTCGTTGTCGTCCATGCCGCCGTAGGAGAGGAAGCTCCCGCCCGAGTCGCCCGCCTTGATGAAAGCCGAGTACGCGCTTGTCGTGGCTATCAGTCTCACGTCCGAGACGTAAACGTCCTCGATCCAGCGCTGAAGCTCGTGGAGCCTGGAGCGGAACGCCGCGATGTTCGCGAGCGTCGGGGGTGTTGTCACGCCACCGGGAATCGTCCCGACGAAAGACGGCACGCGCCCGTAGAAGATGGTCAGCATCTCCTGGGCCTTCTTGCGCATCTCGAACGCCTGAACGTAGTGGCTGACGAGCTCGGTAGCGAGGTCCGCGTCGCCGGGGCCGCCCGGCCCCCCGATGTAATCGGGGGACTCGTAACGCGGCATGAACGGGTAAAGGTCCTTCGCCTCGGCGAGCGCCGCCACCTTGTCCCGCAGCAGCTTGAGGGCCGGATCGGCTCCGCCGTACCTGGTTACCGCGGTCACGTCGATGTAGTCGAGCGCCTGGAGGTGGTAGAAGTGAAGGACGTGCGACTGGATGAAGTTGGCGCCAAGGGCGAGGTTTCGTATCAACCTCGCGTTCGCGGGCAGCTCCACGCCCATCGCGTCGTCGAGCGCGTACGAGGCCGCCGTGCCGTGCGCCAGCGGACAGACACCGCAGATGCGCTCCATGATCTGCTGCGCGTCCCACGGATGCTTGTCCTTTATCAACATCTCGTAGCCGCGGAACATGGTCCCCGACGACCAGGCGTCCTTGACCTTGCCGCCCTCGACCTCGACGTCGATGCGCATGTGGCCTTCTATCCTGGTTACGGGGTCTATGCTGATAATCTGCGACACTACTTCTCACCGCCTTCGGTTTCCTCAGGCCTGCTCCCAAGTTGCTTGTACAGGTAGTGCGCGCCGACACCCACCGCGGTCGCGCCCGCCGCCACCCAACCCGCCACGTCCGCTGCGGAGGTGATGCCGGCGAAGTTCATGTTGGGCAGCGGCTGGTACAGCGGGGCAAGGGGCTCGTAGAACGAAGGCGACGCGCACCCGTGACAGGGGGCGTTCGCGCCCACGCACCAGTTCACGCCCGAGTTCCAGCGCCTGATGGGGCAGTCCGAGTAAGTGACGGGGCCCTTGCAGCCCTGCTTGAACATGCATAGCTTCATGTCTGGATTCTGATCGTTCCAGTCCTCCAGGAAGAGGCCCGCGTCGAACGCCGCCCGGCGCTCGCAGTTCTCATGGATCAACTGAACGAAAAACGTCCTGGACATCTTGTTCTCGTTGAGGACAAGCCTCTTCCCGCCCGGGAGCTTCCCAAGCGACATGAGCGCCTCCAGCGCCGTTCCCACGAACCAGTCCGGGTGGGACGGGCAACCGCCGACGTTCACGACCGTCTTGCCCGGGTCTATTTGCTTCACGATGTCTTCTACCGAAGCGGCACCGGTGGTTCCCGCGTTCGCGGCGGGAATTCCGCCGAACGCCGCGCAGTCCCCGAGGGCGATGACCGCGGCGGACCCGGGGACCAGCTCTTTCATCCACTCGTGGATTGTCTTGTCAGCGCCGACCTCCCACTTTGTGTCAGCGAGAGGCTTCTTCTCACCCGAGAGCCCGAACGTGCAGTACTCTCCATGTTCCTTGGTAGGAATGGAACCCTCGACCACGAGGATGTAGTAATGCTTGCCTTCTTTCGCGGCCGCGACCGCGTCGTCTATTGCCGCTATCGCGGTCGCGCCCGCTCCGGCCATCACGGTCGGCTGGTAGCGGACCGACAGCTTGTCCAGCACAAGCTCCGCGACCCCCGGGTAGTTCGAATTCAGGAAAGAGATCGCGCATCCCGAGCAGCTCTGCCCCTGTATCCAGATTATCGGGGGCTTTCCCGCGTCCAGCGCCTGCAGCGCCCTGGCAAGTTGCGGGATCATCGCTTCCGACAGGCCCAGGAGCGCCGCGGCCGCCCCGGCGTGCTTCAGAAACTGGCGCCTGCTCACCTTTTTGTCCGCCAAGAACCCTCACCTCCTGATGATCATCACATGCTCCGTGCATATTGGATTCCCGCTTTTCACGCGGCAAACTAACCTACTTGCCCGGGACCTCCTTTCGGCCGGCTCCGCCTCCATTGAGTTCCGGACCGGCCACCTCTAATTAGAACAAAACACAGCCTTTGAGGTTCAAGCTACTGTCCCCCCTCGGCTGTGAAACGCAAAGTCCATGTATTCAATTTCATGTATATAAACACCTGGAACGCCATTTTGTCAATTGAACCTTGAGTATTGGCAGGGTTAACACAGAAACAGTTGTTCACCATCGCTCGGCGAGGGTAGTATATAAAGATCCAATGGATGATGCATTAGCATGGTTAATAGTATTAGGAATGGCATTGGGAATGGAGAAACCTGGGTGGAGAAACCCTGCGGCCTGTTCCTGTTCGACACGACCAGCCGGGCGCTGAAGGCCGAGGCCCTCATCGAGGCCGCCGGGATCGCCTGCGCGGTCATCCCGACCCCGGTGGAGTTCACCGCCGGCTGCGGTATCTCCCTGCTTATCGACGGCGGCGACGTCGACGCGGCGACCGGGGCGCTCTCGGGAAGCGAAGGGCACCGGCTGTGCTACCCGTACACCCGCGGCCCGGACCGCGGCCCGGACGGCTGATCTTCCCCGGCCCCCCTCCGGCGGCGGCGCGGAAGAGGCGGCCGCCCGAAAGGTCCGTCGCGGGGCTGCTCGAAATCGTTGGCGCTGTCACGCTCGTTTCCATATAATTAGTGACCATGAATTCCCCGGACGAAAGCAGGCGAGGCCTTCTGCGCCTCCTCCCGCAGGTAAACGAGCTGGTGGAGCTGGCGTG
>CAZAIS010000268.1:0-4376 GCA_964485255.1 uncultured Acidimicrobiales bacterium
TCTACCGGGCTTTCTCGACTACGGAAACCAGTCGCCATCTCTTCTGCTTCGAGAGGGGGCGCGTCTCCATGATCTGGACCACGTCGCCCACTCCACACTGGTTCTCCTCGTCGTGCGCGTACAACCTGGTGGTACGCCTGATGGTCTTGCCGTAGAGAGGATGCCTCACCTGCGACTCAACCGCCACCACGATGGTCTTGTCCATCGAGTCCGATACCACCCTGCCCGTCCTGAATTTGCGCGACGGCCTCTTAGCCATAATCTCCCGCCTATACGTCCTTCAGCTCTTCCTCGACCTCTTCCTCGAGCTGCTCCGCGGCCAGGGCCGCCTCGAGGTCTTCCTCGGCGCTCTCTTCGAGGTCCGCCTCGATCTCTGCCTCGACCTCCATCTCGACGACCTCGTCGGGCTGCACGACCGTCTCGCGCGGCGGCGCCGCGAAGGCCTCATCGAACGCCTCGACGTGTATCGAGAACTCGCGCTCTGTCATCACGGTGCATACCCTGGCGATGTCGCGACGCGTTTCCTTGATCTTCATGGGGTTATCCAACTGGCCCGTGGCGTGCTGGAACCGCAGGTTGAAAAGCGTCTCCTTGAGCTCGCGCAGCTTGTCACGCAGCCCTTCCTCGTCCAGTATTCTCAGCTCGTTCACCTTTATCATATGAATGACCCCCACTGGAGCGTGGCTACTCTTCCCTCGTTACGAATCTGCACTTCACCGGAAGCTTGTGCGCCGCCAGCCGCATCGCTTCACGCGCAATCGGCTCGCTTACGCCTGCCAGCTCGAACATGACCTTGCCCGGCTTGACCGGAACGACCCAGTACTCCGGGTTGCCCTTTCCACTGCCCATCCTTGTCTCGGCCGGTTTCTTCGAGACAGGCTTGTAGGGGAAGATATTAATCCAGACCTTCCCGCTCCTCTTGATGTGCCGTGTCATGGCGACCCTCGCGGCCTCTATCTGCCTGGCCGTTATCCAACTGGGCTCCAGCGCCTGCAGCCCGTAATCCCCGAAGCTTACCCTGGTGCCCCCCTTGGCCTTGCCCTTAAGGCGGCCCCTGTGCACCTTCCTATGCGGCGGCTTCTTCGGTTGAAGCATCAGTCACTCGCCTCCCCGGTCGGCTCGTCCCGCTCCACCGCCGGCCCGGCATCGGGCGCCGGCTGCTCGGGTGCCGGCTCCGCCGCCTTCCCGGGCGCCGCCTGCCCGGTCTCGGGCTGTGCCACCCGCGGCTGTTCCGCGGAAGCGGCACTCTCCCGGCTCGGAGCTTTCGGTCGCTCGGGGCGGGGCGGGCGCTGCCTCGTCGCCCGGGCCGAGCCCAGCGCCGCGGGCATGGCACGCTCGTCTTCGCGCTTGCCGGTGATGTCGCCCTTGTATATCCAGACCTTCACCCCGATGCGCCCGAACGTCGTCCTGGCCTCCACGAAACCGTAGTCGACGTCCGCCCTGAGCGTATGGAGTGGAACCCTTCCCTCGCGGTACCACTCGCGCCTGGCCATCTCCGCTCCGCCGAGCCTGCCGCTGCACTGCACCTTTATGCCCTGGGCACCCAGACGCATCGTGTTGCCGACGGCCTTCTTCATCGCGCGCCTGAACGAAACCCTTCCGGATATCTGCTCGGCGATGTTGCGGGCCACCAGGGCCGCGTCGAGGTCGGGAACCGGCACCTCTATGATGTTGATGTTGACGTCATGGCCGACCATCTTGATCAGATCGTCACGAATCCTGTCCACCTCGCTGCCCTTTCGCCCGATCACTATGCCGGGCCTGGCGGTGTGGACGTCCACCGATAGCTCCTTAGCCTTTCGCTCTATCTCGACCTTGGAGACCGCGGCATTCGCCAGCCGGGCCTTCAGGTAGCGGCGGATCCTGATATCCTCCTGGACCAGTTCGGGGTATTCCTTGTCGGCTATCCACCGGGACTTCCAGTTGTTGATGACCCCCAGCCTGAAGCCGTAAGGATGTACTTTCTGCCCCACGTCATTCCTCGCTTTTTTCCTCGGAGGGTTCCTCGCCCGCTTCCGGGGCGGCTTCGCCCTCGCCGTCGGCTTCTTCGACATCGTCGGCTTCGCCGGCCTCGCCGGCCTCGCCGGTCGAATCCCGCTCTTCCGGCAGGTCTACCACTTCATCCCCGCCGCCCGCGGCCGTCTCGTCGGCCTCCATCCCGCCGGACTCCATCTCCAGGACATCCTGCTCTTCTGCGGGAGCCTCCGGCTCCTCCTCTTCGGCGGCCTTTCCGGCCCTGGAGCGGGTGACCGCCCCCCTGGCCGCCGCGGCCGCCTGCCTGATCCTGCGTCTCTTGGGTTTGACCTTGTCAGGCTCCCTCTCGTCGAGAATCACCGTAATGTGGCAGGTCCGCTTGTTGATGCGCGTAGCGCGACCCATCGCCCGGGGCCTGAACCGCTTGAGCGTCGGCCCCTCGTCGACAAACGCCTTCGAGACGAACAGCGTCTCTGGGCTCAGGCCGTTATTGTTCTCCGCGTTCGCGGCGGCGCTGCGCAGCACCTTGGATACTACCCGCGCGGCCGCCCTGTCGGAGAAATCGAGTATCTGCTCGGCTTCGTCGAGGTCTCTTCCCCTGATGGTGTCTATCACCAGGCGCGCCTTCCGCGGGCTGATCCTTATGTACCTTGCGACTGCCTTGGTCTCCACCGTGTGTCCTTCCACCTTACTTGAGGCGGGCGCGCTTCTCCTTGGCCAGCTTGCCTCCGTGGCCGCGGAACGTGCGGCTGGGGGCGAACTCACCCAGCTTGTGCCCCACCATGCTCTCCGTGACATAGACAGGTACGTGTTTCTTGCCATCGTGCACGGCTATGGTGTGCCCGACCATTTCCGGGAATATGGTCGAACGCCTCGACCACGTCTTGAGTACCGTCTTCTCGTTGCGCCTGTTCATGTCGATGATCCGCGCCAGAAGCTTCTCGTCCGCGTAAGGACCCTTCTTCAGTGAACGCGACAAATCGCCCTCCAGTGCTCGATTGACGATGACACTATTTCTGCCTCTTCGTCCTGACTATGTACTTGCCCGACTGCTTCTTCTTGTTCCGCGTCCGGTAGCCGAGGGTCGGCTTGCCCCACGGCGTAACCGGGTGGCGGCCGGACTTCGATTTGCCCTCTCCTCCGCCGTGGGGATGGTCGACAGGGTTCATCGCGGCGCCCCTGGTCTGGGGCCGGATGCCCCTGTGCCTGGAGGCGCCCGCCTTGCCGATGCGGATCAGCTCATGCTCCGCGTTGCCCACAACTCCCACGGTGGCCCTGCACTCGGTGTGCACCTTTCGCACTTCGCCCGAGGGCAGGCGGAGGTGGGCGAAGCCTCCCTCTCGGGCCATGATCTGCGCCGACGCGCCGGCGGACCTTACTATCTTGGCCCCCTGCCCGGCCTTCAGCTCTATGGCGTGCACCATCGTTCCGACGGGAATGCTTCCCAGCGGCAGGGCATTGCCGGGCTTGACGTCGACGCCCGTTCCGGACTGGACCGTGTCACCGACCTCGAGGTCCGCCGGGCACAGGATGTATCTCTTCTCTCCGTCCCTGTAATGAAGGAGCGCTATCCTCGCCGACCGGTTCGGGTCGTACTCCACCTGGGCCACCTTCGCGGGCACGCCGTCCTTGTCGCGCTTGAAGTCGATGAAGCGGTACTGCCGCTTGGCTCCTCCACCCCTGTGCCGGGAGGTTTTCCGGCCGTAAGCGTTGCGGCCGCCCGTCTTGCGCAGGGGAGCCGTCAGGGACTTCTCGGGATCCGTCCTGGTGACGTCGGAGAAGTCCGAGACCGTGGCGAATCTCCTGCCTGGAGATGTAGGTTTGTATTTCTTGACACCCATGTTATTCCCCCGCCGTCTACCGGCTCTCGAAGAACTCTATGCTCTGACCCTCGGCCAGGGTAACCACCGCTTTCTTGCCGGTGGACGTGCGGCCCCGAGTCATGCCCCGGCGCCTCGGTTTCCCCTTGGTCCTCATCGTGTTCACGGAGGTTACCTTCACGTCGAATATCTCTTCGACCGCGTCCTTGATCTCGGACTTGTTGCAGCGCGGATCAACGAGGAAGGTGTACTGCCTCATGTCGATCGCCGCGTAGCTCTTCTCGCTTATGATCGGGTAAAGGACCACGTCATGCGGATCCTTCATCGCCACCCTCCCCCTGCAGTGTATCCAGCGCGCCCTTGAGAAAAAGGAGGCTGTCAAACCTGAGAATGTCGTATGTATTGATCTCGCCGGGCAGGAACGTCTCCACCTGAGCGAGGTTGCGGAACGATTTCTCGACGTTGAGATCGTCCTCGCCCACCACGATCATTATCCTGCCGGTGACTTCCAGCTTCTCGAGGATGCTCTTGCCCGCCTTGGTGGAGGGCGTATCCAGCGCGAAATCGTCGAGCACCGTGATT
>CAZAIS010000269.1:0-4343 GCA_964485255.1 uncultured Acidimicrobiales bacterium
AAGTTAAAGGGTCTTTCGTGGTTTCTTGAAGTCAAACCTTATTATCTTAGAAGGACAGCTCGTGCGTATCCGAGGAGTGCCAGCCCATCTTGTGGTACGGGGGAGCGATTTCGTAGCCCGGGGTCCCCTTGGGCACGATAATCGTCGATATCTCCTTCTTGCCTCCGCGGGAGCCGGTCACGGCCGTCACGGTGACGTGCTGAGAGATGTCGGTCCCAGAGTTCGTGATGAAGCACTTGCTGCCGTTGATGACCCACTCGCCGTTCTCCAGCACCGCGGATGTCTTGGTGCCGCCCGCGTCGGAACCCGCTTCCGGCTCTGTCAACCCGAACGCGCCCATCTTGCTCCCCTTGGCCATGGGGACGAGCCAGGTCTTTTTCTGCTCTTCCGTCCCGAACCAGTAAACCGGCATCATCCCCAGGGATGTGTGCGCCGCCAGCGTTATCCCGAGGGAAGCGCTCGCCCGCGAAATCTCCTCGACCGCAATGGCGTACGTCACGAAATCGGCCGCTTCCCCGCCGTACTCCTCGGGTATGGGCAGGCCGAACAGGCCGATGTCAGCCATTTTCGCCTGGATCCCGTATGGGAATTCCCCCTTTTCGTCCAGCTCGCCGGCCACAGGCATTATCTCGGCGTCGGCGAACTCGCGCACCATCTGCTTGAACATGCGTTGCTCTTCGGTCAGGTCAAAATCCATGTGTGACTCCTCGGGGTATTCAGCTTACGTTAAAAACGAAGGCGGGCGCGGGCCAGCCGGAATCAAAAGCTATCATAGGCGGGTCCAAAACTCAATCGAGCCTGACGGCAGCCGTTCCAGCCGGCCGGCGGTCCCCGGCGAGGCGGGTAGGAACAAGAGTCTGTGCGCCCGGTTCATTAAGTTCGGCGGCACTTTTCGCCGATATAATGGCAGGTCGGTTTCAGCAGGTGAGGAGTGCCGGTTGCGCTGTGTCAGGTGTTCAGGTGATATCCCCGATGGCAGCCCGGCCTGCCCGCACTGCGGCTTGAAGTTCAAGCGGGCGCCGGGAGGTTTCGCCGCTTCTCCCCCGGCCGCGCCACCCGCTTATTCGCAACCGGGGCAACCGCGTTACCCCGAGCAGCCTCAGCAGTACCCGTCCGGGGCGTACGCGCGGCAGGGTCCGGCCGGGCACCCACCGGAGAATCAGCAGCCTCCCGTGCCTCAGGATCCGCCCGGATACTCGCCGCTGGGCGTTCCCGCCGCTCCAGTTGAAGTGTCTTTCAATACCGGTATGGCGACCGGTGCGTACAACTCGCCCGGCGACGTGTTCCAGGCGCCCGGGGCACCCTATGTGTCGCCCGGGGAGATGCCTCCCCCTGGAGGGCGACAGCCGTACCCGCCCTACGGCCCCCCACCCGTCAACCCTTACGGCCGGGCGGGCGCCGGTGAAAGGGAAAGCCGTAAGACAACCATCATGATTCTAATCGTGGTCGTGGCGGCGATACTGGTCATCGGGACAGGGGCCGGCCTCTATTACGGGGTATTCGGCAAGACCAAGCCGACAGGACCTCAACTCGGGGTCGTGGAGTATTTCGACGCCCTTTCATCGGGTAACGCCGAGGCGGTCAAATCCGCCTGCGCCCCGGACGGTCAGCCGGGCGATGACGAGCTTGCCGCCCTGCAGTCGATACGAGCCGTGGGCGGAAGCGTCGCGTACAAGGATATCCAGATGGTGACCCTGACCGAGACCCCGAGCGAAGCCACGGTGCAGGTGAATGACGCCACTATCTCCTTCAGCATAGGAGGCCAGTCCTTCAATGTGAAGCTGTCGTCATACGGGAACACGAGCAAGCTGGTGCTGACACTCAAGAACGTGAACGGCAAGTGGCTTGTCGTCGCCCCGAAGCAGGGAAACCTCTATAACCCCACCGGAGGGACGGGGACCATAACCGTGCCCCGGCAGGGGTCCTCGTGAGGCAACTGACGAAGGCGCCCGTGCCGGCGTCGCACTCCCCCGGGAAAGGGCCGGGGACACCGGGCTCACGCCCGTGCCTATGGAAGGGAAAGCGGAGCGAAGCTCATCAGCATGCGCTTTGTCCCGACCGAGGGAAAATCCACGGTAATCTCGCAGTCGCCGTCGAGGTCTTCCAGGGACACGACCTCGCCTTGCCCCCACTTCGAGTGAACCACGGTGTCCCCCGGCTCGAGGGCCAGCCGGTCCCTTTGAGCCGGCCCCGCCTCAGGCTCGCACTCGAGCGCTTCCACCAGCTCGCCGGGGACCTCGCGAAGAAAACGCGATACGGGGTTCGCGGCTGCGCCCCCCCACAGGCTCCTGGTGCCGGCGTGCGTCACGTACAGCAGCTCGCGAGCGCGCGTCATCCCCACGTAGCACAACCTGCGCTCCTCCTCCAGCTCGTCGAGTGACTCGAGCGAGCGCACGTGCGGGAACACCCCTTCCTCCATCCCGACGATGAACACCACCGGGAACTCCAAGCCCTTGGCGTTATGCAGCGTCATCAGCGAGACGTAACCGGCCTTGGAGTCGATGTCGTCCGTATCGCTTACCAGCGAAACCCTCTCGAGGAAGTCCTGCAGCCCGGCCGCGCCGTATTCGCTCTTGAATTCGGCCACCACCCCGTGCAGCTCCTCGAGGTTCTCTATGCGGCTCTCGGCCTCCATGCTCTTCTGGCCCCGCAGGTCCTCCATGTAACCCGTCGCGGCCCAGACCTCCTCCAGGAGCGAGTCAACGTCGTGAGTTGAGGCGTACGCGGCGAGTGCGTCCATCATCTCGATGAAGCTCGATATCGAGTTGAGCGCTCGCCTGGAAAGGCCCGGCACGTCGCCCGCGTCCCTCAGGGCCGCCATCAGGCAGACGCCGTTCCGCCTCGTATACTCGTCCAGGGCCGCTACGCTCGTCTTGCCGATTCCGCGGGGCGGTACGTTCAAGACGCGCCTGAGGGAGACCTCGTCACGCTCGTTCGCGAGCAACCGGAGATAGGCCACGGTGTCCTTTATCTCCTGGCGGTCGTAGAACCTCGTCCCCCCGAAGATCCTGTAAGGCAGCCCTTTGCCGATCAACTGCTCCTCTATAACCCTCGACTGAGCGTGAGTGCGGTAGAAAACCGCCACCTGGTCATGGCCCCTGCCTTCACCGGCCAGGAGCTCGATCTGCGAGCAGACGAACGCCGCCTCGCCGTGCTCGTCAGGCGCCATGAAGTACCGGAGCTTCTCGCCGGGAGGGTTGGCGGTCCAGAGCGTCTTGGCCTGCCGCTCCGTGTTGTTCTCGACCACCTGGCCCGCCGCCGTAAGGATTTGGCAGGTGGAGCGGTAGTTCTGCTCGAGCTTGATGACCCGGGCGTCGGGGTAGTCGCGCTCGAACTCCAGTATGTTACGGATGTCCGCCCCGCGCCAGGAGTAGATCCCCTGGTCGTCGTCCCCGACGACGCAGAGGTTCCGGTGCTCATCGGCCAGCATCTTCACCAGGCGGTACTGGACCATGTTGGTGTCCTGGTACTCGTCGACGAGGATGTGCCTGTACCTGCGCCGGTACCGCGCGAGGACGTCCGGGTACAGCTCGAAGAGGTTCACCATCAACCCCAGGAGGTCGTCGAAATCCAGCGCGTCGTTCTCCCGGAGCCGCTCCTGGTAGCGCGCGTAGACCCGGCGGGCGACCTCCATGAAGAATCCCCCTTCGGAGTCCACCTCGAACGATTCCTCGTCGACCATCTCGTTCTTCGCGCGGCTGATCACGTTCTTGAGCGCCCTCGGGTGATAGGACTTCTTGTCCAGGTTGAGGTCGTCCAGGCACTGGCCTATCAACCTCACGGAGTCGACCTCGTCGTAGATGGAGAAGCCGGAGCTGTAGCCCAGGGGGGCGATCTCGCGCCTGAGGATGCGCGCGCACGATGAGTGGAATGTCCCCACCATCATGTCGCGCGCGGGAATCCGAAGGAGCCGCTCGACGCGCTCTTTCATCTCGCCCGCCGCCTTGTTGGTGAACGTCAGGGCGAGTATCTCACGGGGGCTCACGCCCCGCGCGTGTACGAGATGGGCGATGCGGTACGTCAGTACTCTGGTCTTTCCGCTCCCGGCGCCCGCGACCACCAGTAGCGGTCCGTCCATGTATTCAACGGCCTCGCGCTGCTGGGGGTTGAGGTCATCGAGATAGCCTGTCTTTGCGCCGCCGGGGGTGGTCATTTGCGTGGAGCCTACTCCCATTCGATCGTGCTCGGCGGTTTGCTCGAGATATCGTAGGCCACCCTGTTGACGCCTTTCACCTCGTTGATGACGCGGCTCGATATGCGCTCGAGGACGTCGTACGGTATCCGTGCCCAGTCCGCGGTCATCGCGTCCTCTGAGGTGACCGCGCGCAGCACTATCGGATACG
>CAZAIS010000270.1:0-4299 GCA_964485255.1 uncultured Acidimicrobiales bacterium
TCCGGACATGGTGACATTGCCGAATAGCTCGACCGTACGGGACGCGCTGGCGATTGTCATCGAGAGGGGCTTCTCGCGGATACCGGTCTACGAGGGTCAACTGGACGGGATCACCGGCGTGCTGTACGCGAAGGACCTGATGCGATGCCTCAAGGCCGGACAGCTTGAGCGACCGGTTACCGCTCTCATGAGGCCCGCGTTCGTCATCCCGGAGACAAAGGTGCTCAGCGACATGCTGCGCGACTTCCGGACCCGCAAGGTGCACATGGCGATCGTGGTGGACGAATACGGCACGGTGGTGGGCCTGGTAACCATCGAGGACCTCTTGGAGGAAATAGTAGGAGAAATATTCGACGAGTTCGATCGCGAGATCAACCTGGTGGAAAAGATAGGAGAAGGCAGGTACAGGGTTGACGCCAGGATCAACATAGATGACCTCAACGAGGTCCTTCTGATCGATCTTCCGAAGGAGGAGGACGTCGACACGGTCGGGGGCCTGGCGTTCAAGATCCTCGGGCACGTTCCCGAGAAAGGTGAGGCGTTCGACTACAACGGTGTCGGCGTGACAGTCGAGATGGTTCGCAACAACAGGATATCCAAGGTAATCATGGATATCGGAGTGACTGACGCAGAGGAAGACGCGTGAGCACGGATGCTTGAGCTCGTCAACCGCGGGGGGCTTGACGTGTTCAGCGCTCCCGCGATAGAGGAGGAGTGCGGCGTCAGGGTAGTCTTCACGGGGCGCCGAGGCTCGAGCGGCGGTGGGTCGGGCACGGACCTGAATCTCTCCTATCGAGTCGGAGATGATACCTGTCGCGTGTCTGCGAACCGCGAGGCCGTGGCGAACGCCGTAGGCGCGCCTGTTGAACGATGGGTTCTCTGCGGTCAGGTTCACGGATCACTCGTAGCGAGAGTCAGCCGGCTCGACGCGGGAAGGGGAGGGCGCGATCACTGGTCGGCCATTCCCGGCGCGGACGGACTGCTGACCGGTTGCGGGGATCTGGCGATCGGCGTGCTGACCGCGGACTGTGTTCCCGTAATCATTGTGGATACGCGTACTCCTTCAATTGCCGTGATACATGCCGGATGGCGTGGTGTTCTGGCGGGGATCGCCGCCGGAGGCGCCCGGATGCTCATCTCCACGTCAGGGGTGACGGCCGAGGGCTTGCTGGCTTTCATAGGGCCGCATATCCGATCCTGCTGCATGGAAGTGGGGCCTGAGGTGGTCTCGTTGTTCGAGGCGGGGCTGCCGGCCTCATGCGTAAGGCGGACGGGAGAAAGGGCCACCCTCGATCTTAGAGCAGCCGTTACCGCGCAGCTCGAATGTGCAGGGATGGACGCGCGCAACGTGTACGATTCGGGGGTGTGCACCCGATGCTCTCCCGATCACTTCTCGTTCAGGGAGGACCCGGGTTGCGGACGCCAGGTGGCACTGGCGCTGATCACGGCGGAGGATAATGAAGGCTGATGTGACAGGCGCGCTGGTTGAAGTGCGTGGTAGGGTGCAGGGCGTATTTTTCCGTGCGGAGACGAGGGAAACGGCGTCGCGGCTCGGGTTGAACGGATGGGTGATGAACAGGACGGACGGGTCCGTACTGGCCTTTTTCGAGGGAGAAAAGGGCGCTGTCGAGCGAGCGGTGGAATGGTGCGGAAAAGGCCCGCCGGCGGCAGTCGTCGAAAGCGTTGAGGTCGAGTGGCGCCGGCCGGAGGGAATCACCGGCTTTGAGGTGCGGTACCGGTAATCTCACTGTCCGGCGGGGCCGGTCATTAAAAGGAATAGGCGGTGACGCAAGCGAAAAATACTGAAAAACACATTGCCGACAATCTGGAGGATATTAAGGCACGCATCGAGGAGGCCGCGCGGAGAGCAGGGCGGCCGGGAGGCGGGGTCAGGTTGCTTGCGGCGACTAAGAACAGATCGGTCGCCGAGATCATGGAGGCTGTCCAGGCCGGGGTGGGCCTGATAGGTGAAAACAGGGTCCAGGAGCTACTCGACAAAACCCGGAGTATCCCGGGGGAGGTGGAAGTCCACTTCATCGGGCACCTGCAGCGCAACAAGGTCCGGCAGGTTGTGGGAATGGTCGAGTTGATTCATTCGGTCGACAGCGAGAGGCTGGCGACCGAGATAAGCTCGAGGGCGGGGAGCGTGTCGCTGGTGCAGGATGTGCTGGTACAGGTCAACATCGCCGCCGAAGACAGCAAGTTCGGAGTGGAGCCGGAGCGCCTGGAGGGTTTTCTCGAGGCGTTGACGGGGCTCGAGAACCTCAGGGTGGTAGGCCTCTCGACGATCGCGCCGTACGCGGATGACGCGAGGGACGTTCGTTGGGTTTTCAGAAGGCTGGCGGAGCTGGGTGCCGGCATGAAGGAAGAGATCGAGGGCTTCGACTGCAGGGAGCTTTCGATGGGGATGACAAACGATTTCGAGATCGCCGTCGAGGAAGGTTCGACAATCGTGCGCATAGGGACGGCGCTCTTCGGGGCGCGGCCGCCGGCTTGAGCGCACCGGCAAGGAGGTCGAGTAGATGCCCGGTTTCTGGGGCAGGGTCGCAGAGTGGTTGGGGCTCAAGGAGCCAGACGAATTCGGGGAGATGAGAGCGCGAGAGGAAGCCGTGGAGGAGATATCGGACAGGGTCCCGCGCAGGAGAAGCTCGGAGAGGATTCTCCAGCCCGTGCCCGAGAGCACGTCGAGGGTGCACGTCGTGGAGCCGAAGAGCTTCAATGACGCCGAGCAGATCGGCTCCAAGTTCAAGAACGACACCCCCGTTATCGTGAACCTCCAGAGCATCGACCGCGAGCTGGCGAAACGCCTTATCGACTTCGTCAGCGGGCTCACCTACGGGCTCGACGGCGGAATCCAGCGTGTCGCGGAGATGGTTTTCCTGCTTACCCCCGCGAATATCGAGGTATCCGCTGAAGACCGGAAGTGGATGCGCGAGAAAGGCTTTTTCAACCAGTTCTGAGAATACTGACGGGTGATTGATTTGTACCGTGTCGGATTGATCGGTGCCGGCAATATGGGGCGGGCGATGCTACGCGCCTGGATCGCGTTGGGAACGCTGAAAACCGGGGAGATCGAGGCGATCGACAAGGACCCGGGTAAGGCCGAAGAGGTTGTTTCCGAATTCGGCGTAACGAGAGCTCGGAGCATCGGGGAGCTCGCAGCCGGATCAGGTATCGTGGTACTCGCGGTGAAACCGCAGGACAGCGGGATCGTCCTCGAGGAGCTGGCGGGAAGGCTCGATGAATCGCAGGTCCTCATGTCGATAGCCGCCGGGCTCACAATTTCCTCCATGAGAAGGGAACTGGGACCGGGACCGTCGATAGTACGGGTTATGCCGAACATGGGAGCGCTTGTCGGGGCCGCCGCGAGCGCATTCGCCGTAGAAACCGGCCCCGGCGGGCTCGACAGGGCGGAGGTGCGGGCGCTGCTGGAGGCCATAGGCGAGGTAGTGGAAGTCGAAGAGTCCTCGATGAACCTCGTGACCGCGTTGAGCGGTAGCGGGCCCGCGTACTTTTTCTATCTCACCGAGGCGCTGGAGGAAGCGGCGATCGGGCAGGGTATGTCCCCGGAGGTCGCGAGCCTTCTCGCCAGGCAGACGTTGTGGGGTGCCGCGAAAACCGTCATGGAAGCCGGCAGGGAGCCGGGCGAACTGAGGCGGGCGGTCTCATCGCCGGGTGGAACGACGCTCGCCGCATTGAGCGAGATGGATTCCGGCGGATTCATGCAGATGATGGCGAGAGCACTCAAGGCGGCTGCTGATAGAGCAGGGGAACTCGCCGGCTGACAGCACGACTGATTGGAGGTACGTTCCGATGGCAATGACTCCCGCGGACATTCACCACAAGGAGTTCAAGTCCCAGCGCCGCGGATACAGCGAGGAGGATGTGGACGCTTTCCTGGACCTGGTGGCGGATGAGCTGGAGAGGTTGATAAAGGAGAACGGGGAACTCGGGCAGCAGATGGAGCACATGAAGAGCAGGCTCGGTGAGTTCGAGGAGATGCAGACTTCCCTTCAAACCGCGCTGCTGGCGGCCAGCACGTCGGCCGAGGCGGTCAAAGAGCAGGCCCGGCAGGAGTCCGAGACGACCTTGGCCAAGGCTCAGGAAGAGTCGGACGCGTTGATGCGCAACGCCCAGGAGCAGGCGCGGCAGATGCTCCTGGTAGCGCAAAACGACAGGCAGAAGATAGAGCGCGCAGTCGCGAAACTCCAGGACGTGAAGAAACGATACCTCGAGTCAATTAGAGAGATCGCAGAGAACCAGTTGTCGCAGATCGCGGACTGGGCGTCGAGGAACGAA
>CAZAIS010000271.1:0-4270 GCA_964485255.1 uncultured Acidimicrobiales bacterium
TTATGCTTATGAACCTGTCTCCGGCGTCAAATGGGACTATTCCATTGCCCGGGGGCACGGTATCCATGTGAGCGCACAGCATTATCGGGTCAAGGGGGGAAAACGCGCCCGCGGGCACGCGTACTACCAGGTTACCGCATTCGCCCGCGGTGGCGGCACCGGCCCCGTCCTCGTGCACGGCGGATCCCAGTGACTCACAGAACCCGCGGATGTAGTCCCGGACCGCGGCCTCGTGGCCCGACTCGCTGTCTATCTTGACAAGGTCGAAAAATATTCCGAAGAGCCGTCCGGCGTCGGGGCCGTCCGTGAAGGTCATTTTACGGCCTTGGCCTCGTCGCCTTCTATGACCTTGAGGTGGGAGTCCGCCAGACGCTGACGCTTCACGGCGGCTCCTATGAAATCGCGGAACAGGGGGTGCGGCTTGAGAGGCCGGGTCTTGAATTCCGGGTGGAACTGCGATGCCACGAACCACGGGTGTTCGGGGATTTCCACGATCTCCACGAGCCTGTCGTCGGGCGACAGGCCGGAGAATACCAGGCCCGCCTCCTCCATCTTGTGCCGCAGGGCGTTGTTGACCTCGTAGCGGTGCCGGTGCCTCTCGTAGATGACCTCCTCGCCGTACGCCTGGGCGGCGCGCGTTCCGGGGGCTATCTTGCAGGGATACAGCCCAAGCCGCATCGTGCCCCCAAGGCCGTCGACGTCCTTCTGGTGCGCCATCAGGTCTATGACCGGGTACGGGGTATCCGGCTCGAACTCGGAGGAGTTGGCTCCGTCCATTCCAGCCACGTTCCGGGAGAACTCTATAACGGCGCACTGCAGGCCGAGGCACAGGCCGAGGAAGGGAACGCCGTTCTCCCTCGCGTACTCAATGGCCGCGATCTTGCCCTCTATGCCCCTGATGCCGAAACCTCCTGGAACCAGTATGCCCTGCACGCCATCGAGTATGCCGTTACAGCGGCCCTGATTCAGGGTGTCCGAGGCTACCCATACCGGCGTCACCTTGGTGCCGTGCTTTATCCCCGCCGCGTTCAGGCTCTCGACGATGCTGATATACGCGTCGGGCAGGTCGACGTACTTCCCGACTATGGCGACCTTAACCTCGTTTTTCAGGCCTTTTATGCTGTCAACCAGGCCTTTCCACTCGGTCAGGTCCGGTGGGTGCCCGGGAAGCCCAAAGTGCTCACATATGTACTCGTCCAGGCCCTCCTCGTTCAGCTTGAGCGGGACCTCGTATATGGTGCTCGCGTTCATGGCCGAGACCACTGCGGCGCGGTCGGTATCGCAGAAGAGGGCGATCTTGTCCTTGACGTCGTCCGTGATGGGCCGGTCAGACCTGCAGACGATCGCATCGGGCTGTATGCCTATGCTCTTGAGTTCCTTCACGCTGTGCTGTGTCGGCTTCGTCTTGAGCTCGCTGGAGGTCTCCAGGTACGGAACCAGGGTCACGTGTATGTAGCACACGTTCTCGTGCCCCAGGTCCTTCTTGAGCTGCCTCACCGCCTCGAGGAACGGCAGGCTCTCGATGTCTCCGACCGTCCCGCCTATCTCGCTGATGGCGACGTCGATATCGCCGTCTTCCACGAGCGCCAGTATCCGCCGCTTGATCTCGTCGGTGATATGAGGGATCACCTGGACCGTCGCCCCCAGGAACTCCCCCTTGCGCTCCCGTCCAATGATGGTCCCGTACACGACCCCGGTGGTTACATTGCTCTCCCGGTGCATGTTGATGTCAACGAAACGCTCGTAGTGACCGAGGTCGAGGTCCGTCTCGGTCCCGTCATCGGTCACGAATACCTCGCCGTGCTGAAACGGGTTCATGGTCCCCGGGTCGACGTTGATGTACGGGTCGATCTTCTGCATCGCGACGTTGAGTCCCCGCGCCTTGAGGAGAAGCCCCAGGGACGCCGCCGTGATGCCCTTTCCCAGCGAGGAAACCACGCCGCCTGTCACGAAGATGTGCTTAACGGCCATGTAAAATACCTCCGGTCACCTGTTAGCTTTAATTATTATTATCCCCGTTTGCCACATGTCCCTTTCTCCCGAGAGAGTCTATCCGGTTCAGGACCCTGTTGGACTCGATCACCCTCGAAAAAGAGTATTTCTCCGAAACGGCGTTGGCGAGAGCCAGGAACGCCAGTGCCCCCAGCTTCCACCAGGAACCGGCGCCGGCGGCCACCCCGAGTCCCACCGCGGCCCCAATCACGTTCGACCCGGCGTCACCCAGCATGAAGCGCTCATGCAGGTCCCCGGGCAGCAGAACCAGCGCGACGGCCTCCACCGACAGTAGGTACGGCATGACCGAGCGGGGCTCTCGCCAGTTGAGCGCGGCGGTCGCGGCCAGGAGCGGTACGAACACCTTGAGAGTCCTGCCGGGCCTGAGGTCCAGCAGGTTGGCGAGGTTGGCGGCAAGCGCGATCACCGCGGCGTTGAGGAAAACCTCCCACCACCGGGGAGAAAGCGGAAAGGAAGCCGCCATGGCAAGAACGAAACCACCCGCGGCCTTCACCATGCCGGTGGTAAGCCTCCCTTTTAGAAGCGCCCTGAAGTGACCCTTGAAGCCGCTTGCCTCCCTGTCGCCGGCCACGTCGTCGGCCAAGCCGAGAAGGCACATCCCGATCACCAGCAGGAGCATCGACTCCCGGAAGCCGAACCGCGCGCCCGTAGCCCGGCTTTCGGTGAGAAGGACCACCACGTACGCGGGCACGTATACGACGGGAAACAGTATGCCCGCCGCAACGGGCAGGGTCCTGCCGGCGTAGTTGACCCGTGAGAGCGCCGGGCTGTTGAGCATCGGCCTTATGGCATGGAGCAACGCGATCCCGGCGATGAGGGACCCGGCGAACAACGCCCCCGCGAGCATCTAGCGGCCCCGATGGGAAAAGGCTCGGGAGGCAAGGGCCATGGCGATGTCCACCGCCTGCCTGCCCCTGTGAAGGAATCCGGCCCAGTCTCTTCCGGTCTCGCGGTGGCTCATCCGTGTCTGCACCTCCACGATTCTGAGCCCTGCCCGGTGCGCGTCCACGGTCATCGCCACTTCGACCCCGAAACCCGGCCTCAGCGGCCGAACCGCCATGTAAGCATCCCTGGTCATCACCCTCTGCCCTGATATCGGCGAGCGCATTTCCATACCCGTGAGGCGCATTATTCCCTTTCGAGCAAGTCCCTGGGTCAAGCCGAAGCCGCCCTTCTTCTTCGGCGGTGGGAACGCTGCTATCGCGAGGTCCGCGTCACCGGCGAGCACGGGCTCAAGGATCCTGGAGGCCTCTCGGGCGTGCTCCCCCAGGTCTCCGTCGATGAGGGCCACCACGTCGAATTCGAGGTTCTCCAGAACACGGTTCAGCGACCCGCCCTTTCCCAGGTTTACGCCGTTAACTACGACATGGGCGCCGGCCTCGACCGCTACCACGGGAGTGGCGTCACCGGAGGCGTCGTCGACCACCACGACCCGCTCGACACCGCCCAGAGCACGAAGGGACTCAACGGTGCGTGCGATGACGTCCTCCTCGTTGTAAGCAGGGACAACCGCTATGGCCTTCAAATCTCCGTTCCCCCCGCTCAAGGCGCCGGAATCATCCGTGTTGCTTCCGGACCGCTTCCGTAGTTGCCCGGTCTTCCCGCCAGAGACATGTCGAGCGCGACCTGCCCCGGAACCGTCTCCACGTGATCGACGGTCGAGATGCCGTTCTTCTTGTAAAGCAGGAGGACGGCGGACTCGGTCGAGGCGTCCCCGACCCCCACCACCGGAGACCCGGCGGCCACGAAAGCCTTGACCAGGGGCGCGTCGGTCTTGTCGAGCTTGCCGGCTTCTACCGGCCCCAGCAGGATGGAGGCCGCCATCGGCCCGCCGAGGGCTCCGTGTACGTGTATGACGCCTAGTTGCTGCATCGTGGCCAGTATTCCCAGGTTCTGCGCCGTCTTCAGTTGCACGGCCACTTCCCTGAAGACCCGCTCCTTCAGCGCGGCCGCGTCGGGCGCCGCCTGGAAGAGCGTGGCCAGGTGGGCTACGACATCCTCTTTTTCAAAGCTGGCCGAGTCTGAGATGGTTATCGTAACAGGAGCCGCCGCCCCGGCCGCCGCCAGCCCGTCCGCTATCTCGGCAAGCGTCCTGTCACTGGGCTTGTCGTTCGTGACGACCGCGTAGGACGCGCCGGTGAGGATGTTGGCGACCATGTAAGGCCGTGATTCCTCGGCATACTTCGTGTAGGCCTCGAGTTCCTTGTGCAGGGAAGAGTTCTTGTCCTTGATCTCGTCGAAGGTCTTCTTCAGCGAG
>CAZAIS010000272.1:0-4262 GCA_964485255.1 uncultured Acidimicrobiales bacterium
GCGGCGTCGAAATCCCCGTCCAGGCCGGCAGGATCTACTCGGTCGAGTCCCACGTGAAGTACCGCAACGCGAACTGGACCCAGGTGCTCCTGGAGGGCTACCGGCCGGATGAGGACAAGTGGGTCAGGCTCGTGCTATGCCCCAACATACAATCGGGCACCTCCGACTGGCAGAAGTGGCAGTGCTCCTTCGTCATGCCCGAGGGGGTAACGATGATAAGGCCCCGACTCGCGGCGGGCTGGGTCAAGGACACCTCCAAGGGCCCCGCGGTATCCTGGTTCGACGACATCGAGATATCCGCGATCGACGACTCGTTCTACGCCGAGCTCAACCGCGAGGACGCGCTCCCCGGCCTGTCCTGGAAGCAGCTCAGCCCCGAGAGGTACAAAATCAAGGTGACAGGCGCCACCAGACCTTTCACCCTCGTCTTCGGCGAGGCCTTCGACCCCCTCTGGACGGTGAGGATGCCCGACGGGAAGAAGGTGGAGCCCAAAGCCCTCTACTCCCTGGTCAACGGCTTCGAGATAAGCAAGACCGGCACATACGAGATCACCATCGAGTATGCGCCCCAGTCCTGGTTCCACGCGGGTCTCATCGTCTCCCTGCTGACCCTGCTGGGGTGCCTGGTGTTCCTCGCGGTCGCATGGGAGAAGAAGAAACACAGGCTGGCTTCGTTCGGCGCGTGGGCCGCGGGATCGCTCGGCATCGACCCGCGCGCCTTCCAGGCGAGGAACCGGCTGGCGATAAGGCGCGGCCGGGCGGTCGACGAAAGGCGGCGAACCGTCAGGGCTCGGGGCGGCTCGGGTGATGACAAGGCCGGATCGACGAAGTGGCGGGGCCGGACGGACGAACTGGTGAGGCGCGCGAGGGACCACCTGGGGCTGCGCCAGCCGGCGGTATCGAGGGATGGGAAGCGAGAGCGAGAGCGCGATTGACGCGCGGGGGCGAAGGGCGAGACATGGCCAAGCGGGACGAGATCGAATACATGGACAGGATAAGCGATGAGATGGTGGCGCACGCCGTCGCCAAACCTTACTCGGATTCGAACAGGGGAGGGCTGCTGATGGAGATCGGCGCCGTCCTCACCCTCATGCCCCCGCCCCCGGCAAGCGTCCTCGAATGCGGCTGCGGCACGGGTGGAACGAGCTGCCTGCTGGGGCGGTGCGGCTATGAAGTCACCGGCCTGGACCTTGCGCCAAGGATGATCCATTACGCCGAGATGAACAAGACGAGAGAGCGCCTGGACAACGTGCGCTTCGTGGTCGGCGATTTCGAGGAGGCCGCGTTCGAATCGGAGTTCGACTGCGTGTTGTTCTTCGGCTCGCTTCACCACTCCGAGTCCGAGGAGAGCGCGGTGAGGGCGGCGTACGAAGCGCTGAAGCCGGGAGGGATGTTGATAGCGTCCGAACCCGGCGTCGGCCACCACCTCCGCAGGGTCGCGATCGACGCCGTGAAGAGATACGGCGTGACCGAGAGAGACATGCATCCCGGCAGGATAATCCGGGCCGGCAGGAAGGCGGGCTTCACCAGGTTCAAGGTCTACCCGAGGTCCCAGGTGCTCTCGGTCATCACCTACCCCAACGAGAGCTACGAGGTCGAAGGCGGCGTGATCGACTTCATAAGGAGGAGGGTGCTCGTCGGGCCGGTCAGGACCATGGCGGCCGTCTTCCTGTTCGTTATTTTCAAGCGTTTCGACGGGATAGTCGCGATGACGCGGCCCCGGGCACTGAAGGGAGGTCCGTGAGGACAAGATGAGCGATAGCGACACAAAACCGTATCACCGGGCCCGGGCGCTGATCTGGGCGGGAATAGCAGTCGTGTTCGTCGTGTTGTGGGTCCTGTGGAGCTTCGGGGCGGCTTTCTTCACCACGCTGTTCCTGGCGGTCCTGGCGCTCAAGGTGAAGGCGGCCTACCCGCTCGCGGCCTCGGTGGCCCTCCTGGCGATCTGCCCGTTCCTCCTGGTACTGGAGCAGGAAGGCGCCGCCGGTTTCCTGGCGGAGTGCTCTTACTACTTCATGGCCCTCGGGGTGGTCCTGCTCTTCGTCGACCACGTTCGGCTGTCATGGAGGAACGACAAGGGAGAGTCCCGCGCTTCCGATGATGAAGCTCAGGGCACGGAGTGACGCCTGGCGAAGTACCGGTAGCTGTTCCACCGGCGCGCGCTAGCGTCGGGGCTGACGTCGAGCACTTCCGCCCCGCTATTCTCCAGGAGCCCTGTCACCCGGTCACGCGGCAGCTCGTGCATCTCCATTCGCGGACGGTTTCCCGGGTACCTCAGGCGGCGGTACGCGCCAAGAATCGACGCCGGGGCCGCCTTCCGGATCCTGTTTCCCGGGTACCGCAGGTCGGGGCTGTCGGGCACCTGGAAAACGAGCAATCCCCCCGGCTTGAGTACGCGCACGAACTCTTTCAGGTAAGACTCCGCGATCCCGGGCTCCATGTGCTGCAGGGTGATGCTCGAGTAGACGAAATCAAAGCAGCCTTCGCCGAAGAGGAGCAGGTCCGGGCGGTCGTTGAGCAGGAAACGGCACCGCCCGGGATGCGCGTTGCGCTCATTGGCGAGCTCTATCATGGAGGGCGCGATGTCGACCCCCACAACCTCCCCGAATCGCGCGCACAGCGCCCGCGACAGGCGCCCGATGCCGCACCCGAAGTCGAGGGCCGTGCCCGGTGTAACAGGCACGCCGATCGACTCGAGGCGCTCGAAGACCTCGTCTATTTCCTTCCGGCCGGTCTCGAAGAACTCGTCCTCGTCCCACCTGTTGCCTTTCGTGCCCGGCTCGGTGCAGATGGACCAGAGGGGATCGGTTCTGCCGAAGAGGTCCCAGTTGCGCTTGAGATCTTCCAGTTTCACCGCTGTGCCCCGTCGATCTCCAGGAGCCGTTCGACGTCGCCGCTGCAAAGGACCTCGAGATTCTCGTCGATCTTGGCCACGGGCCAGTCCCACCAGCGGACCGCCAGCAGCTTCTCGATGACCTCGTCGTCGAAGCGCTTCCTTACGGGTCGGGCGGGGTTGCCCGCGACCATCACGTACGGCCCCACGTCGTCCGCGACAACGGACCCCGCCCCGATGACGGCTCCGTCTCCGATGGTGACTCCCGACATGATGATGACGTTGCTGCCGATCCACACGTCGTTCCCGATCGTTACGTCGCCGCCGGTGGCGAAGAAGTCCTTCACCTTGTGCGCGTTGGAGAACTTGCCGGTCGAGTGGGGAAAGGGATAGGTGGAAATCCAGTCCCACCTGTGGTTGCCGCCCAGGAATATCGTGACGTCCCAGGAGATGGAGCAGAACTTCCCGATCTTGAGCCTGCCCTGGGGAAAGACGACGCGGGGCGCTCCGTACGAGTACTCCCCCATCTCGTACTCGAGCGTGCGGTTGCCCCAGGCGCTCAGCGCCTTGTACGGGGCCACGCCCAGGCGCATCACCCACAGGCCCAGGCCCTTCTTCATGCGCGCGAACCAGCTCATCACATCACTCTTTCTATCAGCATGGCGCAGTTGCCGGTCAGGAACTCCCGGAGGATGGGAACGCGGGTTATGAACCACAGCTCGCTGTAGTATCGTGGAAACATGCGCGCGACGCGCAGGTTCGCGTTGGCCCGGATCATCCGGAGCGTCCCGCCGATGCTCGTGGGAAACAGGTCGACGTACGGGGTGTGCGCCCGCGGCCGCTTCATGACCCTGTCGTATACGAGGTGCCCCCGGCGCGGGCCGAGGTAGTGAAAAGGCGAAAAGTGGTGCCCGCCCCACGGCGAGAGCCAGTTGGCCCAGGAGAGATACAGGCGCCCACCCGGCTTCATCGTCTTGTGCACGTTGGCGATGAAATATCCGGGATCGGAGATATGCTCCAGCACGTTGGACGAGATCACCAGGTCGTAGGTGCCCAGCGAGGCGAGATCGTCGGTAGTGACGTCCACGTCGAAGAAGCGCTCGGGTTCGATGTCGGGAAGCAGGAAGACCTCGGTATCCGCGAACGAGACCACGCACCCCTTTTCCTGGAGCTCCCTGCCGAAAAGCCCGAAACCGCACCCCAGGTCGAGGACGGTGGTGCGCGGCCCGAGCTCAACGCCGTTCCTCTCCAGCCAGCGGACCGCGTCCCGGGCCTGCATCAGGAAGAAACCGGTATCGTCCCCGTGCTTGAAGTATCTCAGCAGCAGCTTGTGGATCAACATCGCCGATCTATCAGCCTTCCGGTGAACCTGGGGATTCCGTCGTCACCAGGAATTATACTAGGACCGGGCGCTTCGTTTCATGAATAC
>CAZAIS010000273.1:0-4260 GCA_964485255.1 uncultured Acidimicrobiales bacterium
CCGTGAAGATGCCGGTGTCCTGGCACAGGGCGACCTCCGACTCCCGGGCGACGCGCGCGTTCTCGATAATGAGGTCGAGCACCCCACGCCCCCGCTCCGACTTCTCCGCCTCCTTGAAGGACTGGAGTGCCGCCAGGACGTCGGGGGGCAGGCGGGTCGATACATCCAGGCAGAGAGACTCGATCTCGCGCCCCAGCATCGAGGCTTCGAGGACTCTCATTCCCCCAGGGTCCCTTCGGCCCCGGCGACTCGTTCGCCCACTCCCGACGCGGCCTTCGCCAGGTAGCCGAGCTCCCTGGCGGAAAGAGGTATCTTGCCTACCTCGGTCACTCCCGCGCGGCCCAGCCTGCCCGGGACGCCGAGGAACATTCCTTCGATCCCGTACTCACCGCGCAGGTAGGCTGAGACCGGCAGTATCCTTCCCGTGTCCCCGAGGATGGCGAGATCCATCGACCCTATGCTCACCGCGGGAGCGAAGTAGGCGCTGCCGGTCCCCATGTAGCCCACGATCTGGGCGCCGCCGTCCCTCGTTCGCCCGACCACCGTCTCGAGGAGCGGCTCATCTACTACCTCGCCGAGGGGCACGCCCGCCGATGTGGACCAGTCGACGAGTGGGGCCATGTCCTCTCCGTGAGAACCGAGAACCATCGCACTCAAGTCCCGCAAGGGAACGGACGCCAGGCTGTTGAGGAAGTACATGAACCGCGAAGTGTCCAGGACGCCGGCCATACCCATGACGCGTCGCTCGTCCAACCCCGAGGCCTTCCATGCCATCCAGGTCATCTCGTCGACGGGGTTGGTTACGTTAATCAGCACCGCGTCCGGTGCCCGGGACGCAACAGAGCGGGCTATGCCCGCCACGATCGGGGCATTCCGCTCAGTGAGGTCCAGCCTGGACATCCCGGGCAACCTCGGGTACCCGGCGGTTACGACCACGACATCGGAGCCATCAGCGAGGCCGTGGTCGCCTCCCCCCTGGAGACGGGACGAGGACCCCGTGTAGGGCAATGCCTGCTCGATGTCCATAGCGAGGCCGGTCGCCTTGCCCTCCTCGATGTCGATCAGGGCTATCTCCAGGCCGGCCGACAGCGCCAGGTAAAAAGCGGTCGTGGCACCGACGTGTCCGGCTCCGAATATCGCAACCTTGTCCATTGGCGTGCTCCCCTCTCGGGGGTCATTCCGGCGCGTCGCCCGGACCTTCCGCCTTCTCGGGCTTCTTTGCCGCCGGGGTTTCGCGTTTCGGCTTGGTGGGGCAGTCCGGGTCGAGACAGAGCTCCCATGGCTTCCGCCCCTTGGTGAGGACCCTGATGCGCGGAGAGCCGCACTCCTCGCAGTTCTCCCCCATGGCCATTATGCTGCCTTTCTGCGGGAGAGGATAAGTGCGCGTGCATTCCGGGTAGCTCGCGCAGCCGGCGAAGCGCTTGCCCGATTTCCTGGCGGTCTTTATCGTGAGCTCACCGTGGCAGGAGGGACACTCGCCGAGAACCGTGTCCGTGCGCATTCCTTCCCTTATCTCCCGGGATATCTCCTCTTTCTCGCTCTCCATGACGTCGAGTATCCTGCCGAGCACCTCGCGCGACCTGTCGACTGTCACGTCGAGCGTCTGATGACCCTCAGCTATCGCGTCCATGTCGCGCTCGAGCTCGGACGTCATCTCCGGGCTGGTTACCATTGTGGCATGGCGCTCCAGCGCCCGAGAAACGGCGATCCCGGTCTCGCTGGGCTTCAGCGGGCTGCCGTAGACGTAACCGCGCTCGACCAGGCTCTGGATTATGTTGTGCCGCGTGGACTTGGTCCCCAGGCCCAGTTCCTCCATCTTCTGCAGCAGCGCTCCCTCAGTGTAGCGGGCGGGCGGCTGCGTCTGCTTCGCCTCCATCTCTTTGTCGACGACCGCCACCGCGTCGCCCTCCTCCTGGCGCGGCAGCTCCTCGTCCTGCTTCCCGCTATAGGGGTAGTACCGCATGAACCCTTCGCTGATGATCACGTCACCTCGGGCCACGAACGGCTCGCCGCCGATGTCGATGTCCACCCTGGTGGAGCGCGCTTTCGCGGGATCGGAGAGCGTCGCCATGAAACGCCTGGCGACCAGTTCGTAGATCTTCCACTCCAGCCGGCTCAGCTCCGAGGACTTCGCCGCGGAGGTGGGATGTATGGGTGGATGATCCGTGGAGAACTTTTTCCCGCGGGTCGGTGTGAGGGTCTTCCCGCCCAGCAGTTCCCCCGCGAGGCCACCCACGACGTCGGAGCCCTTTACCGCCTGCAGGATCTCGGCGAGGTCCAGGGACTCGGGGTAGACCGTGTTATCGACCCTGGGGTAGCTGATGTAGCCCCGGGAGTAGAGGCTCTCCGCGACATCCATGGCCCGCGCCGGCGGGACCTTCACGCCGGAGGCCGCGGCCAGGAAGGCCGTGGTGTTGAACGGGGCCGGCGCGCTGATGGTCCGGTCCCTTGTCTTGATCCCGGTTACGAGCCCCTCGGCCCCGATGCTCTCGAACGCCTTGCGCGCCTCCGACTCGTCGGTGAAGCGCTCGGTCTTGTGCCTGGCGCTAAACCGTTCCCCGCCCCGGTCGAGCACTACCCTGACCTGCCAGAAGTCCTCGGGCACGAACGCCCTTATCTCGGCCTCGCGGTCGACCACCAGCGCCAGCGTGGGGCTCTGAACGCGGCCGGCAGAGAGGAACTTCTGCCAGAGCCTGTTGGCGGCGAGCGATATGAACCGCGTAAGGGCGGCCCCCCAGATCAGGTCTATGTCCTGCCTCGCCTCACCCGCTCTTGCCAGGTTCTCGTCGAGGGTGTCCAGCCGCTCGAATGCTTCCTTTATCTCCCTGGGCGTCAGCGCTGAGAACCTTGCCCTGGCGATAGGCGCGTCCTTGTTGACCTCGCGGATGAGGTCCACGATATCGGAGCCGATGAGCTCACCCTCGCGGTCGTAGTCGGTTGCGATCACTATCGAGTCCGCCTGCTTCGCGTGCTTCTTGAGCGAGGAGACGAGCATCTTCTCCTTGGGTGTCTTGATTATCTCGGCCTCCAGCAGGCGGCGGGGCTCCACGTCCTGCCACTGGCGGTACTCATCGGGGAAATCAACCTGCAGGACGTGGCCCCTCATTCCCACGGTCCTCACCTCGTCCCCGTCCTCCGGGAAGGAGTAGACCGTGCTGCGCGGGCCGCCCTCGTGCGTGGCTTTGCCGCTCGAGAGTATCTCCGCGATTCTTTTCGCCGTCTGGTTTTTCTCGGTAACGATCAGTTTCATAGTCTGTGAGTCTACAGTTGGGGGCATGCAGGGTCAATTTAAGGAAAAAGGCCGGGTGCCCGTGAGGCCTGCCGGCCCGTTCGAGCATCGGCACGACCTCGGAAGCACACGGCCTCCTTCGTATCTTCTATTTAATGAACAGCGGCACGAAGATGAGCGACACCACCGTCATGACCTTGATCAGGATGTTCATGGCGGGCCCGCTCGTATCCTTGAACGGATCGCCCACGGTATCGCCGCAAACGGCGGCCGCGTGCGTCGGCGTGCCCTTGCCGCCGTACTCACCCGACTCGATCAGCTTCTTGGCGTTGTCCCAGGCGCCTCCGGCGTTGGCCATCATGATAGCCATAATAAAGCCCGCGACGAGAGCACCGGCCAGGAATCCGGCCAGCGACTCCTTGCCGATGAAGCGCCCGATCAGAATGGGTACGATGATCGCCAGCGCCCCCGGAAGGAGCATCTCGTAGATCGCCGTCTTGGTGGCGATGTCCACGCACTGGGTATAATCGGGCTTCACACCCTCGAGCCCTTCCTTCAGTCCCGTTATCTCCCGAAACTGCCGGCGCACTTCCTCGACGACGGAGAAAGCCGCGCGCCCCACCGCGTTCAGCGTCAGCGCGCTGAACAGGAACGGAAGCATCCCGCCCAGGAGCAGGCCGACGATGAACTTGTAGTCGCCGACCACGTCCACCGTGGTCAGGCCCGTAGCCTGGGCGTAGGCGGCGAACAGGGCCAGCGCGGCGAGGGCTGCCGAGCCTATCGCGAAGCCCTTGCCTATCGCCGCGGTCGTGTTACCCACGGAGTCGAGGTTGTCGGTTATCTCCCGGACTTCCGGCTCGAGGTGAGCCATCTCGGCGATCCCTCCCGCGTTGTCCGCGACGGGACCGTAGGCGTCTACCGCCACCACCATGCCGGTAGTGCACAGCATCCCCAGGGCGGCCAGGCCGATTCCGAAGACGCCCCCGCCCGAGACTGCCCTTCCCGCGGTCCAGAACGATACCCCCATGGCC
>CAZAIS010000274.1:0-4259 GCA_964485255.1 uncultured Acidimicrobiales bacterium
CGGTGGACTCCGCCGGCGAAGTCGGCGGGGACACATCACTCGCCCTGGACCGTTACGGCAATCCGCACATCAGCTACCGTGACTGGAACGACTACGTCACCGGTCACCTCAAGTACGCCTACTCGAGCGACGGTGGGGCCACCTGGCTCGCCGGCGACATCAAGACGGTGGACGACACGGCCAACGTGGGCTCGTACACCTCCATCGCCTTGGACACGTCCGGCAACCCCCGCGTCAGCTACTACGACTGGACGGACGGTCAACTGAGATTCATATACTCGAGCGACGGGGGGGCCACCTGGCCGGCGGGCAACATCAAGACGGTGGACGGTTTCGCGGAGAAGGTCGGCGGATATACGTCTCTCGCCCTGGACGCCTCGAACAACCCGCACGTCAGCTACTACGATGTTACCAACGACAGCCTCAAGTACGCCCGCTCGAGAGACGGCGGCGCGACATGGCCCGCCGGGGATATCGACGTGGTGGACTCGGGCAACGTAGGCGATTGGACCTCGATAGCCCTGGACGCCGCCGGCAATCCCCGCATCAGCTACCGGGACCGCGCCAACCACAACTTGAAGTTCGCCTATCTGCAGGCGGCCCCCACCGTGGTGACCGGCGAGGCGAGCGGCGTAACCACCTCGGGGGCCACCCTGAACGCCGACATTACCGCCGCCGGGGTCGGTAACGCCGACGAGAGGGGTTTCCGGTACAGGAAGCAGGGCGAGGCCGCCTGGACGGAATGGACCCGGTCAGGCTCCTTCGGGGCGGCCCCCTTCAGCCACGCCGTTACCGGCCTCGCGGCGGGAACCGGCTACGAGTTCAAGGCCCTCGCACATAACTCCGGGGGCTGGAGCGAAGGCGCCGTGTTCACGTTCACCTCCAGGTACCCGGTTCCCGCGATCGCCGGCATTTCCCCGCCCTCCAAGACGGCGGGAGGTCCATCCTTCACCCTTACCGTGAACGGCACCGGCTTCACGGCGGGCTCGGTGGTACGCTGGAACGGATCCGGGCGCGCCACAACCTACGTTTCCGGCAGCAGGCTCACGGCGGCCATCCCCGCGTCCGACATCGCCGGCGCCGGGAAGGCGGGCGTCACCGTCTTCAACCCCGCTCCGGGTGGAGGGACCTCCAATGCCCGGGCTCTCGAGATAAGCGCCCCCCTGACCACCTGGTACCTCGCCGAGGGCTCCACCTCGTGGGGATTTCGACGTACGTCAACATCCTGAACCCGGGCGCCGCCGGGGTTGCCTGCACCATCACCTACATGCCTACCGAGGGCGCCAACGTGACCCAGGACGTAACGCTCCCGCCGCGGAGCTCCACCACGGTGTCCCCAGGAGAGTTGCTGGGCTACAAGGATTTCTCCACCATGGTTCAGTGCGGAAAGGGTAATACGATCGCCGTTGACCGTACCATGGGGTGGACCGGCAAAGGCGCCACGGCGCCCGAGAAGCACCAGTCGGTCGGGGTTAACGCTCCCGCGAAGAAATGGTACCTCCCCGAGGGTTCGTCGTCCTGGGGGTTCGAGACCTGGCTGCTCATACAGAACCCGGGCGCGTCGGACGCCACCTGTACGGTGACATACATGATAGAGGGCAAGGGCCCGAGGAAGTTCGAGAAGACGGTGCCCGCCCATTCCCGGCGCACCTATTGCATGTCAGATGACATCGGGGGCGAAGACGCGTCCATCCAGGTGGAGTCGGACCGGCCGGTCATCCCCGAGCGCGCCATGTACCGCAACGGCCGCCGCGAAGGCCACGGCTCGACCGGCACCACCGCCCCGGCCCTCTCCTACTACCTGGCGGAGGGCACGTCGGCCTGGGGCTTCACCACCTACGTGCTGGTGCAGAACCCTAACCCGGCGGACACCGAGGTGGCACTAACCTACATGACGAACGACGGCCCCCGCCCCCAAGCCCCGTTCACCATGCCCCCGCATTCGAGGAAGACCATCCGGGTCAACGACACGTTCCCGAACAGGGATTTCTCGACGCGGGTCACGGGAAGCGCCCCCATCATCGCGGAGAGGGCTATGTACTGGAGCGGGACCACCGGCGAGGCGTGCCACGACTCGATAGGTATTGACGCGCCCCACGCGACTTTCTACCTGCCCGCCGGGCAGGTCGCCTCCGACGTTGAGACCTGGACCCTGGTTCAGAACCCGAACGAGACCGATGTCGGAATAAGCGTAACGTACATGACGCCCGGCGGCACCGGAAACGCCTCGTTCGCCGACACGGTACCGGCCAACTCCCGCAAGACCTTCAACATGGGCGACAGGGTGAAAAGCGGACAGGCGGGAGTGTTCGTTGAGTGTACCACCGCCGGCAAGAGGATAATGTGCGAGCGTGCCATGTACTGGAACGCCAGGGGGGCGGGGGCTAACGCGATCGGAGGCTACTCCGACTGACCGGAGCTAAACGAGGCCCCTGTCCGCGGCGATTTTCATCTGCATCGCGATGAAGTTCTCGGGCGGCTCCATCGGGGCGGCTTTCGGCGCCATCGTCACGGCTTGCTCGGGGCAGGTCGTCACACAGAGTCCGCACCCGATGCAGCGGGCCGTGTTGACATCCATCGCCTTGTCACCTTCGACCATCGCTCCCATCTGGCAGCGGTCCAGGCAAATCCCACATCTCGTGCACAGTTCAGCTTCAACCTTTGCCTGGAAGTTCGAGGCGGTGTGATCGGCCGGGCGCTCATACAGCTTGATTCCGTTGAGAAAAGTGCAACTGTCACCGCAGCAGATGCAGATGTTCATCACCGCCTGAGCGTTCGAGGGGGCGAGGACCATGCCCGCCTTTTCGGTCTTCTCGAGAATGCCGAGGCACTCCTCGTGGGTTATTTCCCTGCCGATCCCGTTCTCGATGTAGTAGTCCGCCGCGATTCCGAAGGTGAGGCACGTCTCCAGTGGGTGGTCGCAACCCCTCCCCAGCAGTTTCTTCTCCTTGCGGCAGATGCAGTCCGCTACCGCGATTCTTTCCTGGCCCTTGATGAGCTCTCTTGCCTGGTCGTAGGTCGCGACCGAACCGGTGGTATCTATCGAGGCCTCCACCGGGATGACCCTGAGCTGCTTGGTCGGGGTCGCCTCCCAGCTCTTGACCAGGTGTGGGATGTACTCCTCCAGCATCCGAGCCATCTCGGCGTCGAGCGAGTTCAGGTGAAACTCGTACAACCCGATGAGGAACTGGAGCGGCATGTAGTAGGGGGCCCCCTCAATGCGGATCCTGTTGATGCTCCCCTCACGCGCCATCTTTTCCAGCTTCTCCGCGAGCGCCGCCTCGTCCATGCCCGTGCGCGCCGCTATCGCGGCTGGAGGCTCGGGCATCGGGGCGAGCTGCATGACGATTTCCGCCTCCTCGGGGGTGAAATACCTCTCGAGGATCCTGTACTCGACACCGCTGTCCGTCGCGGGAAAACCGCCGGGTTTCCGGTCCAGGAACTCGCGCAGCCTAACGTATACGTCCTCGGTCATTTCAGGCCTCCCCGTTTTCGTTCTTCCTCGAACTCGCTCTTCAGGGACTCCGGGCCCCTGGACACGAGGTCGAGCATCCGTTTCGTTTCCTTTCCGCTTACGGGCGTCATCAACTGTTGCGAGCCTACGATGAGGCAGAGCGCGAGTGTGGCCATCGACCTTGCCTCTTCCGGCGGGAGCACTTCCCGGTACAGTTCCTCAATGGCTTTGCGCCGTTCCCCGTCGATCCTTCTCTGGTAACTCGCGGCGGCTTGGTCCTGGAGCGCCCACGACCGGATCGCCGCCTCCTGTTTCCCGGACGTCCCGGCGGCCAGCCGCTCGAGGGACTTCAGCCTGTCTTCGGCTGTATCGCCCCTGGATGAGCTCGAGATGATTCCCTCCCTGCTGGTCGCTTCCCAGTGCTTGAGCAGGGCGCTCTTGTAGTCGGCGAGATTCTTGAAATGGTGGTAGAACGATCCCTTGGTGACGTTCAGCCTGATGCAGAGCGTCTCGATTTTAAGCCCTTCCGGGCCGCTCGCGCGAAGAGCCTCCAGCCCTTCCTCTATCCACCTCAACTTTGAGAGCCTCTCTTCCATGCCGCATACCATACCACACGGTATGGTATGTCGCAATCCCGTGAAGAGCCCCGGAACCGTTCATCGCCTCAACGGCCACTTGCGGGCGGACGGTGTGCGTGCGCCGCGTACCCGGACGGGCCGGGCGCTCTTTCGGGTTCGGTCGGGATCCGGAGTGACCGTCCCGCGAAGGGGCCGGAAATGAACTCAGGGGCGCCGGGGGCGGCGCG
>CAZAIS010000275.1:0-4256 GCA_964485255.1 uncultured Acidimicrobiales bacterium
GTCTTCATTCATCGCTCCCTCTCTCTTCCCCCAAATCTATCCCATGCCGCACCAAGGGTCAAACCCGGAATTGGCGCGTTTTTGTTGCGGAAAGGGTCAGTCCCTCACAATGCGCGGACGTGTCACCACCTGTAATGAAAACAGCCGCAGGAGCTTTCTGACAGGGGCCATTTTCGGAACAGGGCGCGGCCGTTCGCCGGAGACCGTCGAGGGGCCGTTGAACCGGCCTCATGGTACGAAAGAGGTCTTTTTTGCGGCAATGCAACCACGCGCGTGATATGATAGCGGCGCCGCCGGCGGGCGGCGAAGACGGCGGCGACGGCGCTCGCTTCGGCGAACACGAAACGGGATATGCCATGGCGACTGTTGCGACAACCGGCCTACCGGGCCACATTGATACCTACCGCGTGAACCCCGGGCGCCCGGACGCATGCCACTCCTTCGAGTGCGGTCCGGCCGCGGGCGCGCTCCCCGGAATCACCAGGCGGATTACTCGGCTCATTGATCGATAGAAAACGAACCGGAACCCGAGGTGGAGGCCGCGCGCCGGGTCCTCCGGCGGCGGCCGGCAAAGCCGACAAGGAGGGAGCATGGCAGAAAGAAGATCACCGAGGATCCTCGCCATCGACGCGGGCGGCACCATGACCGACACCTTCATAATCGACGAGAAAGGCGAGTTCGTCGTCGGCAAGGCCCAGACCACCCCTGAGGACGAAGCGGTGGGCTTCATGGAGTCCTCCCGCGACGCTCTGGGTTACTGGGACCTCGAGGTAGAGGAAGCGTTCCCGTCGCTCCTCACCGGCATCTACTCCGGCACGGCGATGCTGAACCGTCTCCTGGAGCGCAAGGGGCGCAAGATAGGCGTTATCGTGACCAAGGGATGCGAGGACTATTTCCTCCTGGAGCGTGGCGCCCAGAGTTACCTGGGATACTCCTACGGCGACAGGCTGCACGTCTGCACCCACCAGCACAACGAGCCGCTGGTGCCGCGCCACCTCGTCCGCGGAGTCCCCGAGAGGATCGACGTGTTCGGGGAGGCCGCCATCCCGATCCGCGAGGACGACGCGCGCCGCGCGGTGGAGGGACTGCTCGACGAGGGGGTGGAGGCGATATGCGTGTCCTTCCTCTTCTCCTACCGAAACCCGGCCCACGAGCTGCAGATGAAAGACATCGCCCTCGAGGTGCTCGGCGAGCGGGGCTCGGACGTGCCGGTCACCATATCCTCGGATCACTACTCCGTGCGCGGGGATTTCCCGCGCCTCAATACCCTCGCGGTCGAGGCGTTCGCGGCCGAGCCGTCCCGCGTCCAGCTCCGCAACATCGACGAACTGGTCAAGGACAGGGGCGCCGGATTCGACCTCAGGATAATGGCCTCCCACGGCGGAACGATATCCATCGAGTCCCGGGAGCTCGCGCGCACCCTGGTATCGGGGCCTATCGGCGGGGTGGTAGGCGCTAAATGGCTCGCCGACCGCATCGGGCTCGAGAACGTATTCTGCACCGACATCGGCGGCACTTCCTTCGACCTCGCGCTCATCACCGGGGGAGAGTACGACGTCAAGACCTACCCTGACATGGCGAGGATGCTGCTGTGCATACCCCTGGTGGAGGTGGACTCGGTCGGCGAGGGCACGGGTTCCTACGTCCGGGTCAATCCCACGTCCGGGCGCATCGAGATCGGCCCGGATTCGGCGGGCTATCGCATCGGGACGTCGTGGCCCTCGGGCGGGGTCGATACCGTGACGATCAACGACTGCGACGTGGTGCTGGGCCTGATCAACCCCGACTACTTCCTGGGCGGCGACATCAAGCTCGACCGCGAGCGCGCCATCGCCCACGTCGAGGAGCAGATCGCGGGGCCGCTGGGCATAGACGTCCACCGGGCGGCGAGCGGCGTGGTGGAGCTGTTCGAGGAAGGGCTGAAGAACCACGTGCTGTCCCGCATCATGGGAAAAGGCTACGTGCCCGCGAACTACACCCTGCTCTCCTATGGCGGCGGGGGTCCGCTGCACGTCGGAGGTTATTCCGAGGGCCTGGGGTTCGAGCACGTGCTGGTGCCCAACTGGGCGGCGGGCTTCTCGGCGTTCGGCTGCTCGTGCTCGGACTTCGAGTACCGCTTCAACGCCTCCATCGACCTGCCGGTGGAGCCCGGCCTGGACGCCTACCAGAAGGAAGGCATAGTGGACATGGTCAACGGCCAGTGCGCCTTCCTGCGGGAGAAGGTCATCGAGGAGTTCGCGAAGAGCGGGCTCGCGGAGGACGATGTCCGCTTCAGGATATCCCTCCGGATGCAGTACATGGGCCAGCTCCGTGACCTGGAGGTCCGGACCGGCTTCGAGTGGCTCGACGGCGCGGCCGACCTCGACAGCGTGATCGAGGACTTCGAGTTGCTGTACGCGAAGGTCTACGCGCTCTCGGCGCGCTCCCCCGAGCTGGGCTACCTGATAACCCAGGTGGTCCTGTCGGGAACGGCAGAGGTGGAAAAGCCGGCGCTCCCCGTCGAATCGATCAACGGGGAGACCCCCGAGGCCGGCGCCGGGAAGGGGACGCGTGACGTCTACTGGCGGGGCGAGACAGTCCCGGCGGACATATGGAACATGGAGAAGCTGAAGGCCGGGAACCGCGTGGCCGGGCTCGCGATCCTGGAGAGCCCGGCCACAACGATGGTGGTGCCGCCCGGCTGCTCCACCTACCTGGACGAGCACCGCATCTTCCACCTGGAGAGAGAGGAGGTCCTGCCGTGAGCGGATTCCTTCCCAAGACCCCGACGGAGACCGAAGCGGACCTCAGGCCCATCGGCTGGGACGGGTTGACCCTGCACGAGATGCTGGACACCTCCGAGCGGCTGTTCGCCGAAACCGGCTGCTACTGGGGTGCCAGCGACCTCACCCTCAGGGACTCCGACCCGATCCGCTTCGAGAAGATATTCGCCAAGCTCCGGGGCGGCCTGGTCAACGCGCGCGAGACCGCGATGAACGTCTCGGCGAGCCCCATAGTCCAGGAAATCGGCGAGCTGTGCTTCGCGCTCTACACCCCCGAGGGCGACTCCGTCGCGCTCTCCACGGGGATAATCGTTCACGTGCACACCATGAGCGACGCGATCAAGTTCATGGTGTCGAACGATTACGAGCTCAACCCGCGCATCAGCCCGGGCGACATCTTCTCGAACAACATCCCCAAGATCGGCGACGTCCATAACGCCGACGTTCAGACCATGGTGCCGATCTTCTGGGAGGGGGAGCTGGTCGGCTGGGCCGGCGGCGTTACCCACGTCACCGACATCGGAGCGAGCACCCCGGGCAACGTGCCGGTGGGGCCGATCACCAGCTACGAGGACGGCCTGGACCTCACCGCCAACAAGATCGGAGAGAACGACGTGGTCTACCGCGACCACGAGATCCGGTGCGAGCAGGGCGTACGCACCCCGATGTTCTGGAAGCTGGACGAGCGCTGCCGCATAGCGGGCTGCCACATGATCCGCGACGCCGTCGAGCGGGTCATCTCCGAGGAGGGGATCGAGACCTACAAGCAGTTCGCGCGCGAGGCCATCGAGGACGGCAGGCGCACCTTCGTCCAGCGGGTCAAGGAACTGCTCATACCGGGTAAATACTTCGCGCCCACGTTCCAGTCGCTTCCCATGAAAGGGGAGAAGGGCCTGCCCGAGTACGCCGCGATCGACACCATGACCCATGCCCCGGTGGAGCTGGTCGTCGGAGCCGGGGGCGAGTTCAGCATCTCCTTCGATGGCGCGAACGCGTGGGGGTACCATTCCTTCAACTGCCCTCCATCGGCCATGCAGGGGGCGATTTGGGTGCTGCTCACCCAGACGATGATCCCGAACGACAAGGTCAACGACGGCGCGTACTTCGCAACCACCTCCTTTTTCCCGCCGTTCACGGTCGCGAACGCCACCGCCAAGGAGGCGGCGACGGGAGCGGCGTGGGGATACCTCATCCCCGCGTTCACCGGCCTCATCCGCGGCATATCCCGGGGCATGTTCTCCCGCGGGTACGTCGAGGAGGTGCTCTCCTCGTACGCCATGACCATGAACGCCCTGCAGGGTGGGGGCACCGACCAGTACGGCAACGACACCGGGCTGCTGTCCTTCGAGCTATCGTGCGTGGGAGGGGGAGCGCGCTGCGTCACCGACGGCCTCGACTACGGCGCCGCCATGTGGAACCCCGAGGGTGACATGGGGGACATGGAAGTCTGGGAGCTGATCATGCCGCTCCTCTACCTGGGCCGGAGCATAAAGC
>CAZAIS010000276.1:0-4253 GCA_964485255.1 uncultured Acidimicrobiales bacterium
AATCGGTACGTCAAACCTCGGTTTCGTTGACGCCCTGTACGACGTGAGAGACAGGCTCCACTACGTCTCCTGCCGGCACGAGCAGGTCGCCGCCAGCATGGCGGACGCGGAAGGCCGCCTTACCGGCAGACCCGGCGTAGCCCTCGTGCATTCGGGCCCGGGTGCCCTGAACGCCATGATAAGCGCCGGCAACGCCTACAAGGACTGCTCTCCCATGATCATCATCGCGGGCGCCGTGAAGCGCCGGCTCACCCACAGCGACGGCATGCTGGAGCTCGACCACCCGCGGCTCTTCGCCTCGATCTGCAAGGACGCGCTCCGTGTGGGAGCCGCCGGAGAGATCCCGGGCGTTTTCTCCAGGGCCTACCGATCGGCGATGAGCGGCGCGCGCGGACCGGTCCTCATCGAGGTGCCCGAGGACGTGTGGGGGGAGACGGCTGACGTCGACATCGGCGGCATGACCCTTCAGGCAGACTCCCCGGGCGAGGCGAGCGAGGCCGACGTACTGGAGGCGCTCGACATGCTCCGGGGCGCCCGGCTGGGGCTAATACTCGCGGGCGGGGGGGTCGCCTATTCCGGGTCCTCGGACCTCCTCACCGAGCTCGCCGAAAGGCTCCAGGTGCCGGTGGCGACGACGGGCAACGGGCGGGGCGTGATACCCGAATCCCATCCGCTGAGCCTGGGGCGCGCGGGCTTCGGTGGAGGCAACCTGGTGGCCGACAAGGCGCTCGAGAAGGCGGACGTCCTGCTCTGCCTGGGGTGCGGGCTTAGCGACATGACCACCTACGAGTACACGATGCCGGTGGCGGCGGGCAGGATAATGGTGGTGGACATCAGCGGGCGGATGGCCCCTCAGGCCCCGGCCGCGAAGATGATCGCCTGCGACGTCAAGGATTTCCTGCGCTCGGCCGTTTCCAGGCTCGACTCCCAGGCCGCGCCACCCGCGGCGTGGGACCTCGAGCTCTCCGAAGCGCGGGGCACCTGGGAGGCCATGCTGGACGCGGCACTGTCCAGGCCGGGGAGTCTTCCGTCGGGCGGGCACCTGGCGAGGAAGCTCGCCAACGTGCTGCCTGAAGACGCCGTAGTCTGCGTAGGGGCCGGTACGCACCTGCTTTACGCGATGGACTTCATCCCCTCGAGGCGTCCGCTGACCTTCCTGTCGACGGTCAATTTCGGGTCTATGGGATTCGGCATGGCCGCCTGCATGGCCGTGAAGGAGATATTCCCGGAGCGGGTCTCCGTGGCCATGCTCGGTGACGGCGATTTCTCCATGACGATGCAGGACCTGGAGACCGCGGTTCGCGAGGGGTTGGGCATCAAGGTTTTTGTCATCAACGACTGCCAGTACAGGGTGCTCAATATCCGCCAGAAGCTTTCGTTTCAGGGACGCGTGCTCGGAACGGAGCACGGCAACCCCGACTTCGCTGAACTCGCGCGGTCCTTCGGCGCCACGGGGCTGCGGCTGGACAGCGAGTCCGATATCGGCGCTGTCCTCGACCGGGCTATGGACGAGGCCGGACCGGTGGTCGTCGACGTGATAATCGACCCCGACGACCTTCCTCCCCTCAACGTCGAAGCCAATCTTCGCATGTCCAGGTAGGCGTCGTTCACTTTTTACTTTTTTTTGTTTACTTTCTGGCGCGCAAGCAGGCTCAACGGAAAAAAAGTAAACAAGAAAAGAAAGAAGAGAAGACCGGCGAGGAAGCTGGAGACAGGACAATATGCCGGGGAGCTTGACGTCCGGTTTTTCATGGGAGACAAAGTGAACGACGCCTACATCGAGATGGTCTTGCCGGCGCCTTTCTCCTTCCAGCGTTGCTGGAAGTAGACTTTCTCGTTGATGAAGGCGCGCAATATGTCGTCGACCACCATCTCGGCCTCGTCGTGCTCCAGCTCCTGGGTGCGGTTGGCGATCGAGGCCACCTGGCCGAAGTACAGCGGCGAGGAAAGGTCGATCAGCTTGTGGGTGTTGCCCTTCCAGCAGTTGAAGACGACGGCGATGTCATACACCACGCGCGCCCAGAGGTCCGGCGGCATGTGAAACTCGCAGTACCCCTCGGGGGCGCAGGTCTCGGACTTCGCTATCTGCTCCAGCCGGCCGTAGGTCTCAGCGCTTAGTATCTCGCGGTACAGCGAAGAGAAGTGCGCCATGCCAAGGTTGAACTCCTCTATCAGCCTGGTGACGCTGATCGGTATCGGCTCCGGCGCCCAGGGCAGGGCGGTTCCCCTGACCGGTACGTCTACGGCGCTGGTGACGGAGGGCCAGTAGTCCGCGAACTTCGTCATCGAGTGGAAGACCGTCGAGATGACGTGGAGATACATGGGACCGAGCGAGAACGCCGGGTCCTTCGCCCCGTGCACCTTGGCCCCCAGGTTGGCCTGGCATATCGGCACGTCGCCGGTTATCGCGCTGATCGTCATCCACACATCGATGCCGAACTGGCCCACAAACATGTCCCATACGTCCTGCTTCTCAAGCATCTCGATGAATGACTTCGAAAGGGCGAAATCGCCGCCTATGGGTTGGCGCAGCATCCGCCCGTAAAGCGAGGTCACCAGCGGGTACACGATCAGGTTGGTTATGGTCCCGTCGTACTTGTATCTCTTGTAGTAGGGAGTCACGAACCCGTACCCCTCCCGTACGACCGGTGTCAGCAGGTTGTTGATCCACTCGGGGGTGATCGCCCTGTTGTCACCGTCGATCATCGCGAACCCGGCGAGGCCGAGGTCCCGGGCGACCTGGAAGACGGCCCTCATCGCGTTGCCCTTTCCGGATGCCCCCCTATAGGTTCCCACGATCTTGTTGACCGTGAGGCCGATGTCGGTCATTATCGCGACGTTTTTCGTCTCGTCCAGGGACCCTCCCTCGACAACAAAAACCACGCTCTTGCGGTCCGCGAAGAAAGTCGACAGCCCCTCGGCCGCCATCTTCATGACGTGCGCGACCGTCATCTCGTTGTTGTATGCGGGGATCGCGACCATTACGTCCGCGCTTCCAATGTCCGCTACCGACCGGGCTATCTCCCCGGATACGGCGGGCCTGAAGTCCATTTGTGCTCCCTTCCCCATCGCGTGGCCCTCCTCCTGCGGAGCGCCTCGGCTCCTTCACCGCCCCCTGTCCCCGGCGGCCTCCCAGTAGTAGCGCAGGTAGTCCTTCAGCGCCTCGAACGTCTCGGCGGTCCTCTCCACCTCGATCTCCGCCTCGAACGACGTCATCTGCTCAGTCTTCTTCACGAAATGCGCGGTGCGCGCGCAGTAAAGCGGCGTCAGCGCGTCAACCACCGCGTCTCGTTTGATCGGGCCGAAGTTGTAGGCGATCGCGAAATCGTAGACCGTTCTAACCCAGAGGCCGCTGGTGAACTCGAACTCCTCCTCGGACATGCCGTAAATGCGTTCGACCTGGCGGAAGTTCTCCTTGCGCATGATGATCGACCACTCGTCGCGGAGCTCCTCGAAGCCCTTGTGGAAGTGGTCCATGAGGTTCTCGACCGACACCTCAGCCACCTCGGGCTCGTCCTTGCACTCTTCGCCCCGCACGGGCGCCGGCGCCGAGCCCTTGATCCTCATCCAGTTGTACTCGTAGAACTTCATCAGGTCGAACATGGTGCCGCAGACCTGGTGAAACATCGCCCCGAGATCCGAGCCGGGATCCTTGTTGTTGTGGAGCTTGAGGCCCATGCACGCCTGGCAGATCTCGAACCCCTCGTTCATCGCCAGTGTCGTCATCCAGATGTCGATGCCGAAGCGGGCTATGTCGGTGTCCCAGACGTCGCGCTTGGAATACACCTTGGCGAGGTCGCCGGAGAACCCGAAGTCCCCGCCGATGGGCTGGCGTATCCTCCACCCGTACAGCGCCCTGGTCAGGGGGTAGGCGATGGAGTTGGTGATGGTGCCGTCGTACTTGTACCTCAGGTAATGAGGGGTCACAAAGTCGTATCGCTCCTCGAGAACCGGGTAACCGAGATACTTCATCCACTCGGGCGTTATGCTGCGCAAATCCGAATCCACCACGATGCATAGCTTGACGTCCAGCTTCGCGGCTATCTCGAAGATGGCGTGGAACGCGCTCCCCTTGCCCGCGATACCGCGGTAGGGCGTGGCGATCTTGTTCACCTGCGGTGGAACGGGGGTCGATAGCACGACGTCGCGGGTATTGTCCGTCGAGCCGCCGTCGGAGTTCACCAGCACGTGCCTCATGCCCGGGAAGTACTCGGCCATGCCCAGGCCCGCCTGCTTCACGACGTGGGCTATCG
>CAZAIS010000277.1:0-4242 GCA_964485255.1 uncultured Acidimicrobiales bacterium
CGAGCGTGGTCCCCAGCAGGATGCCTATCCCCAGCGCGAGGAATACGGCCACCAGGGAAATCACGTGGTATCTCATGTCAATCAACCGGAACACCCCGCATGTCAGATGACGTTTTGAAGCTTCATCAGCCAGACCTGGAACTTCATCGCGAGGACGCTTATCCACTGCCTCACGGGCTCCGAGAACATGATAATGATGAATATTACGATCAGGGCCGCGACGACCATCAATGCCAGGTGCCAGCCCTTCACCCTCGCCCTGTAGAGTTCGCTCACGCCCTTGGCGTCCACCAGTGTCGCACCGATGCGCAGCCTGACCAGGAAAGTGCTCGCCATTCCCTTGCGGTCCTTGTCCAGGAACTCTATCAGCGTATTGTGGCCGCCTACAAGGGCGATCATCTCCGCGCCCTTCTCGTACGCGATCAACATGGCAATGTCCTCGCTGGTGCCGGGGTAATGGAAAACCGTGCCTTCCAACCCCATCTCCTCGAGCCTCCGCAGGCCCGGAGCCCTGCCGTCCGCGTATCCGTGGACCACCAGCTCCGCCTTTCCCCTGAGGGCCTCGTCGGTTACGCTATCCATGTCGCCTACTATCATTCGCGGCTTGTAGCCGTTCTCCAGCAGCGCGTCGGCCCCGCCGTCCACCCCGATCAGAACCGGCTTGACCTCCCGGATGTAGGAACGCAACGCCGTAAGGTCCCTCTTGTAGTCGTGTCCCCTGACCACGATGAGAGCGTGACGTCCGGTAAACACCGTCTTGAGGTGCGGGAGGTCCACGCTCTCCAGGAGAATCTCCTTTTCGGCCTCGAGAAGGGCGACCGTATTCGCCGCGAAATCGCCGAGGTGCTTGCCGAGCCTTGCCTTGCTCTCGTCAATGCGTCGCTCGACTTCTTCCATGGTGAGGATCGTGCCGGCGGCGACCTCCACCCCCTCGCGGAAGATCGCCTCCCCCTTGACCTCGAGAGTCTCACCTTCGCTGACCGCCTCGAAAACGGTGCCTCCGACTTCGTCAAGGATGGTGAGTCCCGAGGCGATCATCGTGAGCGGGCCCAGGTTGGGGTACGTCCCGGTGAGGGAGCATGCCGCGTTGATGACCATCGCCGGGTTTCGCTCTATAAGGGACTCGGCGGAGACGCGGTCGATATCCGTATGATCTATGATGGCTATCTCGCCTTCATGAAGGCGCTTGACCAGGTTCTTGGTCCTCTTGTCCAGCCTCGCAATGGCGGTAACCTTCTCTTCGCTACCGGCCGCGGGGCTCTTCGTCGACAGTCTCAAACGTTCACCCGCTTTCGTGCGCCTTCAATTATCTCATATCGCGAATCCGCTCAAGGCCGCGCCCGCGTGCCACCTTCAGACCTGGAGCCCACCGCCCGCGCGGATCGCTCGAGAATGTCGCGCGCGTGCCCCGCGGTGGCCTTTCGCCCGCTCGAGTCTCCGAGCATCCGGCACACCTCGGCTACCCTGTCTTCGCCCTTCAGCGGCTTGACATCAGTCCTTGCGCCTCCCCCGGGGGAGTCGGTCTTGGACACCCCGAACTGCCCGTCGGCGAACGCCGCGATCTGCGGCAGGTGCGTGACACAAAAGACCTGGTGGTAAAGGGTTAGCTCCCTGAGTTTCTCGCCGACGGTGGCCGCCGCTTCCCCCCCGATCCCGGCGTCAACCTCATCGAATATCAACACCGGAAGCCTGTCGGCACCCGCGAGCACTATCTTGAGGGCGAGCATTACCCTTGACATCTCGCCCCCGGATGCTATCTTCCGCAAGGGCCTGGCCGGGGTGTCCGACCTGGAGCTGAAGAGAAACTCGACGTCGTCTTCTCCGGCCGGCCCGAACGCGCCGGTCCCCCCGGGGTCATCGACGGAGCCGCCTCTGTCCCGTACTTCGATCTCGAAGACCGCCCCGCGCAGGTCCAGCCCGTTCATCTGGGCGGTGACCGCTTCGGCCAGGGCAACCGCCGCGGCGCTCCTCGCCTGCGAAAGGCTCGCCCCCAACCCGGCAACATCCTTTCTCTGGAGGCTTATCTCCTCCTCGATCACCCTGGACCGCTCCGAATTGGCCTCCAGCTCCCCAAGCCTCTCGCGCGCCCGCTCGAGGTATGCCAGGGCGTCTTCCATCGATCCGCCGTACTTGCGGCTCAGCTCGCGAAGGGCGCTCAACCTCGACTCGACACTCTCGAGAACGTCAGGTTCCGTTTCCAGCTTTTCCCTGTAGCGCTCGACCTCCCCGGCCGCGTCCTCCGTCTCGAGCGCGAGGGATTCCACCCGCGCCGCTAGGGGAGCCAGCGCTTCATCGCGGGCCGCCATGGCCGCAAGGTCGCTCGTGGCCTGAACGAGCAGGTCACGGACACCGTGGGCGGTCTCGTCTCCACTGTCGAGCGTCGCCGATACGCGAGCGCCCAGCTCCCAGAGTTCCCTGGCGTGCCTCAGCCTTGCGGCTCGCGCTTCGAGATCCGGTAGTTCGCCGGCCTCTGGCGCGACCGACTCGATCTGCGCTATCTCGTGCCGCAACAGCTCTCGCTCCGCCACCCGCCCGTAGCCCCCGGAGCCCTCCGCGAGCCTGTCCCGCTCGGCGAGCAACTCCTTGAGCCTCGCGTGCGAAGCCGAGTATTCCGAGAGCCGCACGGCTTGTTCCGCTCCGGCGTACCTGTCCAGGTATCCAATATGCGTGGAGGGCTTCAGGAGCGCCTGGTGTGTATTCTGGCCGTGCACCTCGACCAGCAGGCTCCCGATTTCGGCTAAAGCCGACACGGTGCACAGGCGCCCGTTTACCGTGCACCTGTTCTTCCCGTCCCTCGCGAGCCGCCGACCCAGCACGAGGTCGGTCTCTTCCGCGCTCGCGTAACCTAGCTCCTCCAGCGCCGAGCGCGCTTCGGGCTCCCCGGATAGATCGAACGACGCCTCCAGCACGGCTTCCCCGGCCCCTGAGCGCACCATCGCGGTCTCGGCACGATCTCCCAGCAGCAGCCCTATTGCCCCGATGAGAACGGTTTTCCCGGCCCCGGTCTCTCCGGTCAGCGCGTTGAACCCCCGGATAAACTCGATCTCGACGTCTTCCACGAGTGCGAAATCCGAAACGCGAAGGTACGTGAGCAAATCGCCTCCCTGTCAGGGTTCCTCGCACACGGGTGGGCTCAGGAACTTCCTTCGCACCGTGCCGTAGAACGAGTTGCCCACCAGCTCGAGGATCTCGACCCTCTCCTGGAGCCCGAAGAACTCGACGGTCGCACCGGTGGGCACCTCGACGTCCAGGCGCCCGTCGACCGATAATGCGAGCCGCTCCGGCTCGCCAACCACGGAGACCGTGATCCGGTCGGACGCGGCCAGCACCATGGGCCTGCTGAACAGCATGTGTGCGCATATCGGCGTCAGAAGAAGGCATTTCGCCCCGGGCGTCACGATGGGTCCGCCCGCCGAAAGCGAATAAGCTGTTGAACCCGTCGAGCTCGCGAATATTAGCCCGTCCCCCGAGTACCTCATGAAAAACTCGCCGTTGATGAACGTGGACAGGTGAATAAGCCGCTCGTGAGAGAGCTTGCCTATCACGATCTCGTTGAGCGCGCGGTATTCCTCGTTGCGTTCCCCGGCCTCGAGCCTGCACCCTACCGGCATCCTCTTGCTCACGAGATACCTGCCCTCGTATACCTGGGTCAGAGCTTCCAGGGCCTCATGGTCGTCGGCGGCGGTCAAAAACCCCATCTTTCCGATATTGATTCCCAGGAGGGGTACCCCCATACCCCACACCAGGTCGACGGCGTGGAGCATGGTCCCGTCGCCGCCGAGGGCCACCGCGAGCCCGGGGGGATCGCTTCTTTCGAGGTCCGCCGTCGAAACGGAGAGGTCGAGAGAGTCCGCGTCCCCCGGTAAAAGGAAATACGGGATTCCCTTGCCTTGCAGCCAGCCGGTCACCCTGAGGACGGTATCGCGCATGCCCGCTTTTCGCACGTGCGGGATCACGAGAACCCTGCCGAACATTCCAGCGCCTTCGTCCATCGGACCTCCGTTCGCCTCATCACCCGAGGCGGTTCCGCTTATACCGTTATCTCGCCGGGGCTCCCTCTATCGCGTCAAGCAGCATCTCGTCACAAACGCCGTCTGTGCCTGTCCTCTCGATCAGGACGAAGAACTCGGCGTTGCCCTTCGGCCCGCGTATCCGTGACGGGGCGACCGATGCCATCTCGAGGCCGGTTTCCTCGAGCCAGTCCCTTATCCCCCGGAGCACCTCGAGGAGGACCCCTTCATC